>NZ_JBSFYC010000081.1:0-33605 GCF_053595675.1 Streptomyces sp. NPDC002446
ACTCGGCAAAATGCCCCCGTAACTTCGGGCTGCTTCGCCTTACGTCCGGACACCCTGCCCCGGAGGACCGCCACCGCACCCCGAAAACGCCCCGCGCAGCGGCACCCAGCCCGCCGCAGGCGCAACGGCGAGAAACCCGAGAAACGGGAGGCCACAAATAGAACTGACATCCCGTAAGCGACTCGTCACTCAGGGCGTTGACTTGCCCGTTACTCGTGTCACAACATGAGCGCGCCGTTACCGACTGGTTGGTAGGACGTGTCCTTCTGGAGGTCTTGGTGCCCAGCGAGTCCCGAGCCGTTTCCCGGCCCGTACTCCGCATGTCGTTCGCCCTGCTGGCAGGTACCGCGCTCGTCGCGCCGCCCGTGCTGACGGCTCCCGCGGCCGCGGTGGCCGACCCGTACACCGTCACCGCGCTGAAGGTCACCGTTCGGGCCGGCGATCGCGACTGCACCGTGGACGCGGACGTCTACCGCCCGTCCGGTGTGGATGCCGGGCACCCAGCGCCCGCCGTGCTGACCACCAACGGCTTCGGCGGCAGCAAGGCGGACGGGGCGACCGACGCCATCGCCAAGGCCTTCGCCGCCCGCGGCTATGTGGCGCTGGCCTACTCCGGCCTCGGCTTCGGCAAGAGCAGCTGCCCGATCTCCCTCGACGATCCCCATATCGACGGCAAGGCGGCGAGCCGGCTGCTCGACGTGCTGGCCGGCGCCCGTGCGGCCGACGACGGGACCCGTATCGACTACGTCACCAAGGACGGCAGGCGCGATCCGCGGGTCGGCATGATCGGCGGGTCGTACGGCGGGGCGATCCAGATGGCCACCGCCTCCTTCGACCACCGCGTGGACGCGCTGGTCCCGCTCATCACCTGGAACGACCTCTCCTACTCCCTCAGCCCCAACAACGCCGGCCGCGCCCGCGGCGTCAGCAGGGCGCTGCCCGGCGCCTACAAGTGGCAGTGGACCAACGGGTTCTTCCTGCTCGGGGAGTCGCAGGGGTTCCTCCATCCGAACCTGGCCCGGCCCCGGGCCGGCGGCAAGGGCTGTCTGCACTACGTGGAGCGGGCCTGCGCCATCAAGCGGGTGCTGGATTCGGGGAGGTTCCGGCGCGGGGCGACCCAGGACTTCCTGGCCTATACGCGCAGCGTCTCCCCGGTCTCGTATCTGAAGTCGGTGAAGACGCCGACGCTGCTCGTGCAGGGCCAGGCGGACACCCTCTTCAACCTCAACGAGGCCACCGCCACCTACCGGACACTCACCTCACAGGGCACCCCGGCCAAGATGATCTGGCAGGCGTGGGGCCACAGCGGCGGTCTGCAGAATCCGGCGAAGGGCGAACTCAACCTGGCCCAGGGCAACTTGGAGACCAGCTATGTCGGGCAGCGGATCCTCGCGTGGTTCGACCACTATCTGCACCACAGGGCGACCGACACCGGGCCGGCCTTCGCGTACTACCGGGACTGGGTGACCGACGGGCCCGCCTACGCCACCGCGGACGGCATCCCGCAGCGCGGCACCCAGCGGCTGTACCTCTCCGGGGACGGCAAGCTCGTCGACAACCGCAGCAAGGTCGTGCGCGGCACCCGCGAGTACCACAATCTGCACAAGGCCAGCAGCCATTCGGAGAGCTCGCTGGCCGGCATGCTCGGGCTGACGGACCCGCCGCCGTACGACATCGACGGCACCCATCTGGCCTGGACGTCCGAGCCGGTGCGGGGGGAGCCGGTGGAGGTGGTGGGCGCGCCCGAGGTGACGCTCAAGGTGGCCTCGCCGATGGCCGAGCAGCTGCAGAGCTCCTCGGACGCGGGCGACAAGCTGGTGCTCTTCGCCAAGCTCTACGACGTCGCCCCGGACGGCAGCAAGACGCTGGTGCACCGGTTGCTGGCCCCGGCCCGGGTGCCCGATGTGACCCGGAAGTTCACCGTCGAACTGCCGGGGATCGTGCACCGCTACGAGCCGGGACACCGGCTGCGCTTCGTCATCGCCGCGAGCGACGACGCCTATGCGGGCAACCGGGGGGTGAAGGCGGTGACCGTCACCAGTGCGCCGAAGGACACCGGGGTCCTCAAGCTCCCCGTCACCCGAGGGGTGCTGCGGTAGCGGATGGGTGGATGCCGTAGGGATAGGGGTCGGTTGTCCGCGCGAGCGGGGATCAGTCGTCGGCGACCGTGATGGCCTGTACGGGGCAGGCGCGGGCGGCCTCCCGGGTGAGCGGGTCGCCCGCGCCGTCCTCATGGCCGGGCAGTACCTCGCCGAAGCCGTCGTCGTCCTGGGTGAACACCCCTGGTGCGGTCAGGGCGCACTGACCGGCGCCGATACAGACATTCGTGTCGATGGTGATCCGCATCCCGGACCCCTTCCTTCCGTCTGCGGCCCGGCTGCTGCCGGACCGGCGGGCAGTTCGATCATGTCGTGCACCGTCATTGTTCCCCGGTGCGGGGGGAATCGCTTCAGCCGGTGCGGTGAGTCGCGGATCTGGAACCGGGGCCCTCGGCCTCCCGCGGGCCGTCAGGCCGGGTGCCCCGTCAGCGTGTCGATCACCCCGTCCAGGTAGCGGTCGCGGGCGGCGCCGGAGGGCAGGGTCTGCGGGACCGCGTGCCCCAGTTGGGTGAGCCCGAGGTAGGCGGTGTACGCGAGCAGGCCGCGGCGCCGTGCCTCGTCCTCGGGGAAGCCCAGCTCCGTGAAGAGCGAGGCGAGGTAGCCGACGCGCCGCTCGGTGACCCGGGCCAGCGCCGCGGCCACCCGGGGCTGTGCGGCGGTCGCCAGCAGGGAGAGCTCCAGGCGGTCCTCGGCGGACCGGTCCGTGGCGTGGCGCAGCAGCCGGCGCAGCCGTTCGGCGGGGTCGGGCTCGGCCTCCACCTCGGTGATCACGGCCTCCGTGCGGAGCTCCTCCCAGCGCTGCAGGGCGGCCTCGACCAGCGCGTCCCGGTTGGCGAAGTGCCAGTAGAAGCTGCCCTTGGTGGTGCCCAGCCGGGCCGCCAGCGGCTCCACCGCCACCGCGGCGAGCCCGCCCTCGCCGATGGCGGCCAGTGCCGCGTCGGCCCAGTCCCGGGCGGTCAGCCGCTGCCGGGTGCCGCTGCCGCCGGGGTCCCTCGTTCGCTGTCGCGCCATGTCCATACGCTACCGTATGGTCAAACATACGCCACCGTATGGAGGTGTCCCGTGGGTACCGTCCGCGACGTCCATGTCCGCACCGTCTCCGCGCCGGCCGAGGCCGTCGGCGCCCTGCTCGACCGGCTCGGCAGCGACCACGACCCGCTCTTCCCGGCGCCCGTCTGGCCGCCGATGCGCTTCGACCGCCCGCTCGGCGTCGGCGCCGACGGCGGGCACGGCTTCGTCCGCTACCGCGTCACCGCCTACGAGCCCGGCCGCCGCATACGCTTCGACTTCACCGGCGAGGACGGCTGGCACGAGATCACGGTGCGGCCGCTGGGCCCGGACCGCTGCCGGGTCGAACACGTCCTGCAGGACCAACAGGCCCTCGGGCAAAGACTGTTGTGGGCACTGGCGATCGGCCCGCTGCACCGGATGGTCGTCGAGGAGCTCCTCGACAACGTCGAACGCGCCGCCACCGGGCGGGTGTCGGCCCCCGTCCGGCGCTCGCCCCGGGTACGGCTGCTGCACCGTCTACTGTGGGACCGCCCCCGGGCCGTCGCCCTGCCCGCCGCCGCCCGGCTGGCGCACCGGGCCTTCCCGCACACCGACTTCCAGGACGCCTGGCAGATGGAGCTGCCGCCCGGTATGCCGCGCGAGCCCGAGGCCTGGGAGGGCGTGCTGCGCGGAGCCTCCTTCCCGGTCGTCGGGCGGGCGGACGGAGAGATCCTGCTCGGCGAGGACGCCCGGCACCTGGACTTCCGCGCCTCGATCCTCGTCGCCGACGGGCGGGTCACACTCGGCACGGTCGTCCGCGTCCACAACACCGCCGGCCGGCTCTACTTCGCCGTCGTCCGCCGTGTCCACCCCTTCATGGCCCGCATGATGCTGCGCCGCATCCACCGCCGGCTGGCGCTCGCCGCACCGAGCGCGGCCGAGCGGGAGGCGGCCCGCGCATGATGCCGGGGAGTCGTACGATCGGCCGATGACGATCAGCGACCCCTACCTGGCACGCGGCGGGCGGGTGGGCATCCGGCACTTCACCGCCGCCGACCGGGAAGAGTTCACCGCCGCCGCACGCGACAGCACCCGGCTCCACCACCCGTGGCTCTTCCCGGCGACCACCGGCACCGCCTACGACGCCTATCTGCACAGGCTCCAGGAACCGCTCCGCGAGGGCTTCTTGATCTGCGAACTCGCCGACGGCCGGATCGCGGGCTACCTCACCATCAACAACATCGTGCACGGCGCGTTCCGCTGCGGGGCGATCGGCTACGGCGCGTTCGCCCACGCGGCGGGCCGCGGCCTGATGAGCGAGGGCCTGCGGCTCGTCCTGCGCTACGCCTTCGAGGAGCTGGGCCTGCACCGCCTGGAGGCCAATGTCCAGCCCGCCAACGAGCACTCGATCGCGCTGGTCAAACGGGCCGGCTTCCGCCTGGAGGGCTTCTCCCCGGACTTCCTGTTCGTCGACGGCGCCTGGCGCGACCACGAGCGCTGGGCGATCACCAGCGAGATGCTGCCCGCGGCGGAGATGACGCCGCAGGAGCCGGCATGATGCGATGTCCGCCATGGACATCGTTTTCCGCCGTACCGTGCCGGTCTTCCGGATCTTCGACGTGGCCAAGGCCCATGAGTTCTACGTCGGCTACCTCGGCTGCACCATCGACTGGGAGCACCGCTTCGAGCCCGGCATGCCGCTCTACACCCAGGTCTCCCGCGGCGACCTCGTGCTGCACCTGTCCGAGCACCACGGCGACGCCACGCCCGGTTCCACCGTCTACACGGAGCTGACCGGGGTCCGCGCACTGCACGCCGAGCTCGCGGCCAAGGACTACCCGTACCTGCGGCCCGGCCTGGAGCACGACGAGATCGGCACCTGCCTCACCCTGACCGACCCCTTCGGCAACCGGCTGCGGTTCAACGAGCCCGGCCCGGACGCCGACGGTCCGGCCGGCCCTGGCGACTGACCTCCATGGTGTCCCCGCGCCCGGCACCGTCCCCGGCTGCTACAAGCTCGCCGGCGCGCTGCGCGAACAGGGGCTGCTGCGGCGGCTCGGCGCGCTGGAGGGCGGCGTGGTGGTGCCGCCGCGCTACGACCTGGGGGAGTGGCGGGAGGGGAAGGACGGGGACTTCAACGCCCCCGCCATCGCCGCCTGCACCGGCAAACTGGCGCAACCCTGACCCCTCCCGGCCGCAAGGAGCCCTGTGCAGACCGGCGATCACGCGGTTCCCTGGTCAACAGGAGGCCGCCGCAGCCGAGGCGGCCGGTCCAGGATTGCGAGGCAGCCGTGGCCACGAGTGTGCGACGCACCACCCTGACCCTCCCCGCCGCCCCCCTCGGTCCGGACAACCCCCTCCCCGCCCTCCACGGCGGCCATGACCCGCACCGCGTCCAGCTCCCCCAGGACGCCCCGCTGCCCGCCGACATGGCCCGCCAGATCGGCTACCGGCCGCTGCGCTCGATCCTGCCGACGACCCGGCGCGACGGATACGGCCGCACCCGCCGTACCACCGACCTCGACGCGCTGGTCATCGAGAACGACCGGCTGCGCGCGACCGTCCTCCCCGGCCTCGGCGGGCGGGTGTACTCCCTGCACCACAAGCCCGCCGACCGCGAACTGCTCTACCGCAACCCGGTGTTGCAGCCCGCGGCCTTCGCCCTCAACGGCGCCTGGTTCTCCGGCGGCATCGAATGGAACATCGGCGCCACCGGCCACACCACCCTCGCCTGCGCCCCGCTGCACGCCGCCCGCGTCCCCGCGCCGGACGGCGGGGAGATGCTGCGCCTGTGGGAGTGGGAGCGGCTGCGCGACCTGCCGTTTCAGGTGGACCTGTGGCTGCCGGAGGGCTCCGACTTCCTGTACGCGGGCGTGCGGATCCGCAATCCGCACCACCACACCGTCCCGGTCTACTGGTGGTCCAACACCGCGGTCCCCGAGACGCCGGGCGGCCGGGTGCTGGCGCCCGCAGACGACGCCTGGCACTTCGGCTACGAGCGGGTGCTGCGCCGCGTCCCGGTCCCCGACTGCGACGGCGCGGACCGGACGTACCCGCTGCGCAGCGAGTTCCCGGCGGACTACTTCTACGACGTGCCCGACGGCGCGCGCCGCTGGATCGCCGCGCTCGACGAGGACGGCCACGGGCTGGTGCAGACCTCCACCGACGCGCTGCGCGGCCGCAAGCTCTTCCTGTGGGGCGCCGGACGGGCCGGGCGCCGCTGGCAGCGGTGGCTCACCGAGCCGGGCACCGGCGGCTATGCGGAGATCCAGGCAGGACTGGCCCGTACCCAGCTGGAGCACCTGCCGCTCGACGGGGGAGCGGAGCTCACCTGGCTGGAGGCGTACGGCCCGCTGGCCGCCGACCCCCGGGCGGTACACGGCACGGACTGGGCCGCCGCCCGCGAGGAGGCCGCCGCCCGGCTGGCGGCTGCCCTGCCGCGCGCCGACGTCGACGCCGCCCACGCCGCCTGGCTGCCGTACGCGGACCGGGACCCCAAGGAGGCCCTGGCCACCGGCTCGGGCTGGGGTGCGCTGGAGGTCGCCAGGGCCGGTCTGGAGCTGCCCGGAACGCCGTTCGACGCGGCCACCCTCGGGCCGGAACAGGAGCCCTGGCTGACCCTGCTCACCACCGGTGATCTGCCGGCCGCCGGGCCGGATCCCGGACCGGCCGTGACCGCGCCGGCCTGGCGCGACCTGCTGGAGGCCGCGCCGCCGGGCCCGGCCACCGACCACCACCTGGGACTCGCCCAGTGGCAGGCCGGCGACCGGGCCCAGGCCGTCCGCAGCTGGGAGCGCGCGGTGGGCCACGGCGGCGGCGCGCTGCCGCTGTACTGCCTGGCCGTCGCGGAGTCCGCGGCGGGCGAGCCGGACCGCGCCGCCGACCGGTATGCGCAGGCCTGTGCCGCGGCGGCACAGGCGGCGTCGGCGGACGGCCCGCTGGCGCGCGCCTGGCGTGCGGTGTGCACCGCGCTCGTCCGGGAGGCGGTGCCGGCGCTGCTCACGGCCGGCCGGACCGGGGACGCGGCCCGGCTGCTGGCCGGGCTGCCACCGGCCGAACTGGCCGACGGCCGCTTCCGGTTGCTGACCGCGCGGGTGGCGCTCGCCCAGGGGCGGGCGGCCGCGGCCCGCGAAGTCTTCGACGCCGGCTTCGAGATCGCCGATCTGCGGGAGGGCGACGAGACGCTGAGCGACACCTGGTACGCCATCGCCGAGCGGCTGCTGGCGGCCGGCGGTCCGGTCACCGAGGACGTACGCGCCAGGGCCCGGTCCGAGCATCCGCTCCCGGAGCGCTACGAGTACCGGATGCGGCCGGTGTCCGCCGCCCGCTTCCCCCGTCCGGCGGAGGCGGATCCGTCCGGTGGCTGATCCCCGCTGACCGAGCGGCTGCGATCTTCGAAGCGGGCCGGGCAGCTGGTGCCCGGCGGACCGGAGGACCGCAGATGACCACAGAGAGCGAAGTGCCGCCGAGGGGCGGGCGGTTGCGTGCCGCCTGGGCGGCGGCGCACGCCCCTGTCGCCGGAGTTCCCCGCTGGGCGCGGCTCGCCGCCCAGGCCGTGCCGTTGCTCGTGCTGCCGTCCGGCATCTGGCGCGTGGTGGCGGTCTTCGCCTCCGACCACGGCGGGCAGGGGGCGGATGGCCTCCCGTCCTGGCTGCCCGGCGAGGTGTATGTGGTCCTCTTGTCGGTCGTCTCCGAGCTGCTGGCGTTCACCGCCGTCGGGCTGATCGCCTCCTGGGGCGAGGTGTTCCCGCGGTGGCTTCCGGTGCTGGGCGGCCGCAGGGTGCCGACGGCGGCCGCCGTGATCCCCGGGGCGCTCGGCGCGGCCGCGCTGACGTTCCTGTGGACCGTGCTCGCCGTCGTCACCGAGGCCGCCGGAGTCACCGTGCGGGGGGAGCCGATTCCCCACGACTACCCGGGGATGGCGGGCGACGGGAGCGCAGTGGTGTTCTACCTCTGCTACGCGCCCCTGCTGCTGTGGGGGCCGCTGCTGGGCGCGGTCACCGTCGCGTACCGGCGGCGACGGCGCCGCGCCGCCTCCCTCACGCCAGCGGCTTGTCCAGCACCGCCTTGGTGTGGCTGAAGGTGTCGAGCGAGTACTCGCCGTGGTAGCGGCCCATCCCGCTCTCGCCGACCCCGCCGAACGGCAGGCCGGGCGCGGTGAGATGGGCGACCGGCAGCCCGAAGGTGAGGGCGCCCGAGGAGGTCTCGGTCAGCAGCCGGCGCTTGGTCTCGTCGGACTCGGTGAACGCGTACAGGGCCAGCGGCTTGTCGCGGTCGTTGACGAAGGCGATGGCCGCGTCCAGGTCGGCCACAAGGACGATCGGCAGGATCGGGCCGAAGATCTCCTCCCGCATGACCGGGGCGTCGGGGGTGACGTCGGCGAGGACGGTGGGCGCCAGGTAGCGGGTGGCGCGGTCGTGTGTGCCGCCGGTGACCGTGCGGCCGCCGTCGAGGAGCGCGGTCAGCCGGTCGAAGTGGCGCTCGTTGACGATCCGTCCGTACTCGGGCGCGGCGGCCGGGTCGGCTCCGTAGGCCTCGCGTACGGCCTCGGCGAGGTGCGGCTCGATGTCCCGCGCGGTGTCGCCGATCGCCAGGACGTAGTCGGGTGCGACGCAGGTCTGGCCGGCGTTGAGGAACTTGCCGGCCACCAGCCGCCGGGCGGCCGCCGCGAGGTCCGCGCCGGGGTCGAGGACGACCGGGCTCTTGCCGCCCAGCTCCAGCGTGACGGGCGTCAGATGCGGGGCGGCGGCCGCCATCACGATCCGGCCGACCGTCCCGTTGCCGGTGTAGAAGATGTGGTCGAAGCGCTGGGCCAGGAGCGCGGTGGTCTCCGGGACCGCGCCCTCGACGACGGCCACCGCCTCGGCGTCCAGATAGCGCGGCAGCAGCCGGGCGATCGCGGCCGAGGTCGCGGGGGCGAGCTCACTGGGCTTGACGACGGCGCAGTTGCCCGCGGCCAGCGCGCCGACGAGCGGGGCGAGCGCCAGCTGCAGGGGGTAGTTCCAGGGGGCGATCACCAGGACGACGCCCAGCGGCTCGCGGACGACCTGCGCGGTGGCCGGTAGCAGGTGCGCGGGCAGTTCGGCGGGCCGGGGCGCGAGCCAGCCGTCGAGCCGGTCGAGGGTGTGGTCGATCTCGTGGAGGGTGAAGCCGATCTCGGTGCGGTAGGCCTCCTCGGGGCCCTTGCCGAGGTCGGTGGCGAGCGCGGTGAGCAGCTCGTCGCTGTGGTCGGTGAGCAGTGTGCGCAGGGCCGTGAGCTGCTCGCGCCGCCAGTCGGCGGTGGTGGTGCGGCGGGTGGCGAAGGCGGCGCGGAGCCGGCCGACGACGGCGGCGGCGTCCAGGTCAGGGGTGGCGGTGTGCGAGGTCATGCCCTGGAGGCTACACGAAACGAAAACTTTTCGTTTCGTAATGGCGGGCCGGTAGACTCCCGGTGTGGGCGAACGTACCGAGAGCAGTCAGACCGCCGCCGGGCCGACGCCCGCCCGTGGCCGTCCGCGCGATGCCGAACGCGACCGGGCCCTGCTGGAGGCCACCGTCCAGGTCCTCCAAGAGAGCGGCTACGGCGGTCTGACCACCGCCGCGGTCGCCAAACGGGCCGGCGTCTCCACCGCGACCCTCTACCGCCGCTGGCGCTCCAAGGAAGACCTGGTCGTGGGCACCGCCGTCCGCTGGGCGAGCGACCTCGGCCCGCAGCCGGACACCGGCAGCCTCGAAGGCGATCTGGCCGCCCTGCTGCGGGACAAGGCCGAGACGCTGGAGGGCCCCGGCGGCCGGCTGCTGCACGTACTGATCGGTGAGTCCTCGCACAACGAGGCGCTGGCCCGGGTACTGCACACCGCGATCATCGAGCCGGTCCGCGACCGGGCCGCCACCGTGGTGCGGCGCGCCGTCGACCGCGGCGACATCGCGCCGCTGGAGGACGCGCACGTGCTGGCCGATCTGGTCGTCGGCTCGATGGTCAGCCGCCTCTTCCTGACGCCCGACGTGACCTACCGGGCCGCCGGGGACGGACCCTCGTCCGGTGAGGCGGCGACCCGCGAGCTCCTGCCGTTCCTGCTGCGCGCCCTGGGAGCGCAGCCCGGCTGACGCGCGTGTGCTCCCGTCGCGGCGGCGCCCGTTCGCGCGGATTGCGCCGATGCGGTGATCGTCCCCGCGCCGCGGAATGATTCCGGAGCACGCCACGTTGGGGCGGGGCATGAAAGCAATCCTCGCCAAGAGCTACGGCGGCCCCGAAGTCCTCGAATACTCCGACCTGCCCGACCCCAAGGTGGGGCCGGACTCGGTCCTGATCCGCGTCAGGGCGGCCGGGGTCAACCCCGTGGACTGGAAGATCCTCGCGGGCTACCTCGACCCGATCATGAACGTCCACTTCCCGCTCGTCCCCGGATGGGACGTGGCGGGCGTGGTCGAGGCGGTCGGCGCCGACGCCACCGAGTACGCGATCGGTGACGAGGTCATCGGCTATGTCCGCAAGGACGAGGTCCAGCACGGCACCTTCGCCGAGCTGGTCGCGGCCCCGGTCCGCACCCTGGCGCGCAAGCCCGCCGCGCTCAGCTGGCAGCAGGCCGCCGGACTGCCGCTCGCGGGCCTGACGGCCTATCAGTCGATCGCGCGGGTCGGCACGCGGGCGGGCGAGACCGCCCTGGTGCACGCCGCCGCCGGCGGCGTCGGCTCGCTCGCCGTACAGATCCTCCTCGCCCAGGGCGCCCGCGTCATCGGCACCGCCGGCGAGCACAACCACGACTTCCTGCGGTCCCTGGGCGCCGAGCCGGTCACCTATGGCGACGGCCTCGCCGACCGGGTGCGCGCGCTGGCGCCCGAAGGCGTGGACGTGGCCCTGGACTTCGTCGGGGCGGGCGCCGTGGACGTCTCACAGGAGCTGCTCAAGGACCGCGGCCGGGTGGCGTCCATCGCCGACGGCGGCGTCACGGCGAAGGGCGGCCACATGGTGTGGGTGCGCCCGAACGCCGACGATCTGGCCGCGCTCGGCGCGCTCGCGGACGCCGGCAAGCTGACCGTCACGGTCGATGCGGTCTTCCCGCTGGCCGAGACCGCCGAGGCGTTCCGCCGCAGCATGGCCGGCCGCACCCGCGGCAAGCTCGTCCTCGACGTGTCCTGAAGCCGTCCGCTTCAGGCCGCATCCGATCGGTTGCGGTCGACGTACTCGAAGACCGACCCGTCCGGATGACGGGCCACGAGGTTGCGTCCGATGGGGGTCGGCAGCGGACCCGCGATGATGTCCGCGCCGACCGCCTTCAGATCGGCCAGTGCCTGGTCCACGTCCTCGACGGCGAGGGTCGCGGTGATCTTCCGCAGTGCCGACAACTGCGCCTCGGGGCCGCTCATCAGGAAGAAGCACCCGACGGCCGCGACCGCCAGCCCGCCGCGCTGGAAGCGGATCGCCTCGGCACCGGTCAGCCGCTCGTAGACGCCGATCGCGGCATCGAGATCGCCGACGCACACCCGCAATGAGGTCCCCAGAATGTCCATACGGACAAGCCTAGTTGGGCGCCCCGGGGCTACGCGATCACTTGGCCGTCATCGGTGCCCGGCTCCGGGTCGACGCGGCACAGGATCTCGCCGTGCAGGACGGCGAACCAGCCGTCCTCCTCGGCGCCCCAGGTCCGCCAGGTCCGTGCGACCTGCTGCAGTTCGTCCTCGGTGGCGTGCCCGCCCGCCACCGCGATCCGTGCGAACGAGGAGCTGACCGTGCGGTCCGCCCACAGCTCGCTCCACCAGGAGCGCTCGTCCGGTGTCTGGTAGCACCAGGTGGCGGCGGTGGCGGTGATGGCGTCCGGGGCGAAGCCCGCCCGCCGGGCCCAGGCGTGCAGCCGGCGCCCCGCGTCCGGCTCGCCCCCGTTGGCGCGCGCCACCCGCAGATACAGCTGCTGCCAGTCGGTCATCCCCGCGACCTCCGGGTACCACGTCATGGCCGAGTAGTCCGCGTCGCGGACGGCGACGATCCCGCCGGGCCTGGTGACCCGGCGCATCTCGCGCAGCGCCTGCACGGGGTCGCCCACGTGCTGCAGCACCTGATGGGCGTGCACCACGCAGAAGGTGTCATCGGGGTAGTCCAGTGCGTGGACGTCGCCGACCTCGAAGCGGACGTTCGTCAGGCCCCGCCCGGCGGCGGTGGCCCGCGCCTGCGCCAGCACCTCCGGCGCGTGCTCCAGGCCGGTGACCTGCCCGTCGGGCACCAGCGCGGCCAGATCGGCGGTGATGGTGCCCGGACCGCATCCGACGTCCAGGACCTGCATGTGCGGCTTCAGCCAAGGCAGCAGATATCCCGCCGAGTTGGCGGCCGTGCGCCAGGTGTGGGAGCGCAGTACGGACTCGTGGTGGCCGTGGGTGTAGACGGCGGATTCCTGCGGCATGGCCGGCTCTCCTTCGCATGCTCCGACGGGGGTGCGTTCGGTGCGTTCACGGTACACGCGAATCTCGCATCATGAGAGTTGCTTCTCGCTATTCGGGCAGCAGTCGGTAGACCGTCAGCGCCTCACGCTCCTTCTCCAGCGTCAACTCTCCTGTGCGGTCGGCCACTTCACCGTCGAAGGCGACGGTCGCACCGGGCGGGAGGCCGCCGAGCCGCAGCCGTGGCAACCGTGCCTCGGCGAGCACCGGCGAGCTGCGCGGGGTGCCGGTCAGCGCCGCGGCGAGCAGGCGGGTGCGGGCCAGCCGGCCGCCGTGCACCACCCGCACGTCGAGCACCCCGTCGGCCAGGTCGTGCCGGCGCACCGGGGCGGACCCCAGCCCCCGGTACTGGCAGTTGCCGACGAACAGCAGCCATACGGCGCGCCGCTCGCCGTTGATCGTCACGGTCAGCGGCTCGGCGGTGCGCAGCACCTCCCACGCCGCGAGCACCCCGGCCGGCCAGGCACCGATCCGGTGGGCCCACCGCTCCCGGATGCGCACCAGCTCCGGATACACCCCGACCGAGAAGGTGTTGAGGAAGTACCGCCCCTGGAGAAGCGGAGCGCCCCGGAACCGCGCCAGGTCCACCGCCACGGCCTCACCGCTCTCCACCGCGCGCGCCGCCTCCGCAAACGTCTCGACCCCCAGGTCGTAGGCGAAGTGGTTCAGGCTCCCGCCGGGCAGCACCGCCAGCGGCACCCCGTGGCGCACCGCGGCCGTCGCCGCGGCGTTGACGCTGCCGTCCCCGCCGAGCACCCCCAGGGCGCCGCCCAGCTGGCGGGCCCGCTCCGCGGCCTCGTCGAGGGCCTCGTCCAGCGGCTGCCCGCCCGGCCCGCCGCACACCCTCACCTCGGCGTGCGGCAGCACCCCGTGCACCTCCTCGGTCCGGTCCGGGCGGACACCGGTGCGCTGCCCCGAGCCCTGGTTGGCGACCACCACCAGACCCCGTCCTCCGGGCAGCGCGGGCGCCTGCGCGCGCGGCCGGGCGGGCGGCGCCAGCTGGGCGCGGGTCGGCGCGACGCCCCGTACGGCGAACGCCGCGCCCGCCCCCAGCGCGGCGCCCGCCAGCACATCACCCGGATAGTGCACCCCCGTATAGATGCGGGAGAACGCCACCGACCAGGCGAGCGGCGCCAGCGCCAGCCCCCACCACTTGTTCTCGAAGGCGACCCCGGTCGCGAAGGCCACCGCCGAGGCCGTGTGCCCCGACGGGAAGGACGAGGTCAGGGGCTGACGGGTCAGCTGCCGCACCACCGGCACCGTGTCCAGCAGCGGCCGCCGGCGCCGAACGGAGCGCTTGCCGAGGGTGTTCACCGCGGCCGACGCCACGGCCAGCGAGGCCACGCCGCGCACCGCGGCCCGGCGCGCCGGCCGGCCGCCCAGCGCGGCCGCACCGGCCGCCAGGCCGAACCACAGCAGCCCGTGATTGGCGCTGCGGGACAGCCGCGGCAGCACCGCCTGCGCCGCCGGCCACTCGCGTGCCGCGATCAGTTCGAAGGTCCGCCGGTCGAGGTGGGTCAGTAGCGATCGCATGGCCCACCATGTACCCCGCCCGGCGCGGAAGTGTGCTTCCCTGCCCGGATGATCCGCAGACGGAGCGACAGCGACCTCGACGCCTGTGTGGCCCTGCTGGCCCAGGTGCACGCCCACAGCGGCTATCCGCACCACTGGCCGGACGATCCGGCGCGCTGGCTGACCCCCGAGGGGCTGACCGCCGCCTGGGTCGCCGAGACGGGCGGCCGGATCGCCGGCCATGTGGCGCTGTGCGGACGCGAGGTCAGCCGGCTGTGTGTCGCCCCCGCCGCCCGGGGCGCGGGCCTCGGCCGGCGCCTGCTGCGGGCCGTCGAGGAGGAGGCGGCCGCCCGCGGACTGCGCCCCGTACTGGAGGTGAAGACCACCGACACCGCGGCCATCGCCCTCTACGAGCGGCTGGGCTGGGTCCGGTCCGCCACCGAGCGGCAGCGATGGGGAGGCGGCGAGGTGGTGGCGGTGCACCGCTATGAGGTGGCACCAGCGGGCCATTAGGCCGCCGCTGACGTGTCGCCCCGGGCGCCGCCCCCGCGATCTGCAAAGGTGGTCGGGGCCGCCCGTCATGTGACGGGCCCACGATCGACCCGCCGTCGTGGAGTGGAGGTACGGATGCAGCGGACCGCCCCGGATCCGCAGCCGGATCCGCCGGTGGGCCTGCCGGTCCTCCCGGACCTCGCCGCACACCTCTCCGCGGCCGCCGGCCGTACCGAACCCGAACCCCCGGGCGGCGCCGCCCCGCTGCGCACCGCCGCCTGCGGCTACTGGGCGCGCCGCGGCCTGGTCACCGACCCCGGCCATGTCCTGGCCGCGCCCGGGGTCGGCACCCTGCTGCTCGCGCTGTACGCCGCGGCCGACGGCGGGGTGGTGCTGCCGCGGCCCTGTTCCGAGGCGTACGCACCGCCCGCCCGGCTGCTCGGGATGGCGGTGCACCTGGCGCCCGTACCCGCGGAGTCGGGCGGGATGCCGGACCCGTTCGCGCTGCTGGAGACCGTCCGCCGGGCCCGGATACACGGCGACACACCGCGCGTCCTGGTGCTGTCCGTCGCCGACGACCCGACCGGCACCTGCCCCGCGCCCGAGCAGCTGCACGAGGTCTGCGAGGCGGCGGCCGAGGAAGGGCTGTGGGTCCTCAGCGACGAGTCCCGCCGCGATCTGCTGCACGATCCGCACGACACGGTGGTGCTCAGCCCCGCCGAGATGCTGCCCGACGAGGTCGTGGTGCTGACCGACCTGCGGGCCACCCTCGTGCCCGCCGCCTGGCCGGTGGCGCTGGCCCGCTTTCCGGCCACCGACCCGGGTACCGTCCTGCGGGCCGCCGCGCTGGACGCCCTCACCGCGCTCGGCGCGCCCCTGGCGGGGCCGGTCGGCTGCGCCGTCACCCATGCGCTCGGCGAGCCCGCCGCCGTACGCGACAGGACGGCCACGGTCGCCAGGGTCAACGGCACGCTCGCCGCGGCCCTGCACCACATCGTCACCGAGGCCGGTGCGGTCTGCCGGCCACCGCACTCCGGCAGCCACCTCTACGCCGACCTCGAACCGCTGCGCCGCCCCCTCGCCGCCCGCGGCATCGTCGAATCCACCGCGCTGGAGCGGAAGTTGGCCCCCTGGGCGGCGCGCGGCGGGCACCGCTTCGGCGACGACCCGGGCGCCCTGCGGGTGCGGCTGGGCGCCGAGGCGCTGCTCGGCGCCGAGCCGGAGCTGCGGCAGCGCGCCCTGGACGCGCCGGATCCGCTGGACCTCCCGCACATCACCGGGGCACTGACCGCGCTGTCGCGCGCACTGGCGGCGCTCACGGCATCCGCGGACGGCTGATCCGCCGGCCCCGCGCTCCCGACCCGCCCCGAACCCGCCCTGGTTCTGTCCACCGTTTGGAGCCCCTCGATGACCGAACAGACCGAGCGCTCCCTCGCCGAGCAGCCCTCCGACGCGCGCCCGGGGACCACCGCCGCGCCGGTGGTGCCGCACGCCACCCCGCCCCCGCTGGCCGAACCCCGCCCCCTGGGGGAGCCGCGCACCTGGCCGCGGGACTTCACCGACCGGCTGACCGCGCCCCTGCCCGGTGTCCGCGCCCTGGCCAGGATCGCCCGCGAGGGCAAGCTGCGCCCGGCCCCCGAGACGCTCATGGAGATCCAGCAACTCCCCTTCGAGCCGGGCCCGATGCCGGCCGCCGACGCCACCACCCTCGCCCTCACCTGGGCCGGGCACGCCAGTTGGGTCATCCGGATCGGCGGTCTGACCGTACTGACCGACCCGGTCTGGTCCCGCAAGATCCTCGGCACCCCCGCCCGGGTCACCCCGGTGGGCGTCCGCTGGGAGGACCTCCCCGCGATCGACGCCGTGGTCATCAGCCACAACCACTACGACCACCTCGACGCCCCGACCCTGAAGCGGCTGCCGCGCCACACCCCGCTGCTGCTCCCCGCCGGACTGGGGCGCTGGGCCCGCCGGCGCGGCTTCACCCACGTCACCGACCTGGACTGGTGGGAGGCGGTCGAACTGCCCGCCCCCGGCGGCCCCGTACGCCTCGACTTCGTCCCCGCCCACCACTGGAGCAAGCGGACCCTGATCGACACCTGCCGCTCACTGTGGGGCGGCTGGCTGCTCACCGCCCCCGACGGGCGGCGGATCCACTTCGCGGGGGACACCGGCTACGGCCACTGGTTCGAGGAGATCGGCCGCCGCTACCCGGGCATCGACCTGGCGCTGCTGCCCATCGGCGCCTACGACCCGCGCTGGATGCTGCGCCCGGTGCACACAGACCCGGAGGAGGCGGTGCGCGCCTGCCAGGACCTGGGCGCCCGGTGCCTGGTCCCCATGCACTGGTCGACGTTCCTGCTCTCCGCCGAGCCGCCGCTGGAGCCGCTGCGCCGGGTCCGCGCCGCCTGGGCCGCCACCGGCCGGCCGCGCGAGCACCTGTGGGATCTGCCGGTGGGGGCGTCGCGGGTGCTGGGCGGCGCCGACGGGTGAGACGGCGCCCTGCCGTCAGGCCGGGTCCCGCCCCCGCACCCGCCGCCACACCCCGGGCGCCGCGCTGATCACCACCGTCAGGCCGACGGCCATCGCCACGCCCTGCCAGGGGCTGCTGAACAGCGAGCCGCTCAGCAGCCCGATGAGCTGGTACGTCGCCGCCCAGGCCAGACACGCCGGCACCGCGCCCCGTACGAACCGCCGCAGCGGCATCGCCGAGAGGAGACAGGCCAGCATGACGGGGATCCGGCCGGCCGGCACCAGCCGGGACAGCACCAGGACCAGGACGCCGTGCTCGCCCAGTTTGCGTCGCGCCGCTTCCAGGCGCTCCGGCGCGGCGTGCGCGCGCAGCCGCGACAGCCAGCGCGAGCCGTTGCGGGAGCGGCTGCCGCGCTGCCCGAGCCGGTACAGGGTCACATCGCCGAGGAACGCGGCGCACGACGCCACCGCGAAGACCATCAGCAGGGAGTACGGCGCGGTGTGGTGGAAGGCGACCACCGTCGCCGAGCTGACCACCGCCCCGGTCGGTACGACGGGCACCAGCGATCCCAGCGCGACCAGCAGGAACAGCGAGGGGTAGCCCACCGCCTGCTGCGTCGACTCCGGCGGCACGTTCCGCAGCAGCTCGGCGGCGAGCGGCAGCGCCCCCGCCCCGCCCACCGGCCCGTTCACCGCCGGACCTCCGGTGCCACCGACTCGCCGTGCCCGAGCCGATGGACCGTCACCTGCGGTGCCATCAGCGCCATCTGGCGCTCGAACTCCTGGCCCGGCGCATGGAATTCATGCGGCCGCACGGCGTCCAGCCCGATCGGCCAGTACGTGCCGTAGTGCACCGGGACGACGCAGTACGGCGCCAGCCGCGCCGCCGCCTGCGCCGCCCGCCGCGCGTCCAGATGGCCGGGCCCCAGGAACGGTCCCCAGCCGCCCACCGGCAGCAGCGCCACGTCGCACGGACCGACCTCCTCCGCCAGCTCCTCGAACAGAGCGGTGTCGCCCGCGAAGTAGGTGCGCGCCGTGCCGTGCACGACATAGCCGAGCGCCGGCACCCGGCGCGGGCCGCAGGGCAGCCGCCGACCGTCGTGCGCCGCCCGCACCGCCCGTACCGTCACCGCACCGGCCCGGCACTCCTCGCCCACCCGCAGCTCGGTGATCCGCAGCTCCCGGGCCGCGGCCACCCTGCGCAGCCCCGGCACCGCGGCGAGCGCCCCGCGCGGCACCACCAGGCGGGTCCGGGGCGCGAGCCGGGCCAGCGACGCCGGATGCAGATGGTCGGCGTGCAGATGCGAGACCAGGACGAGATCGGCCCGGGCGGCCTCCGGCGGCGGCAGCGCGCCCCGCCGGCGCCGCAGATGGGCCAGCCGGCGCACGAACAGCGGGTCGGTCAGCACCCGTACCCCGGAGTCCTCGACCGTCGCGGTGGCATGCCCCCACCAGGTGACCTCCATCCTCCGATCTTCCACCATCCGGCCCGGCGGACGGGTGCGATACCCGCAGAGCGGAGGGAACTCGTCCATACCGGTCATAGGTCGTCTTCAGGTGCTTTGTGACACGCTGGCGTCATGTCGCCGCGCGGCCGGCGCGGGCCGGAGGGTGAGGTGGAAGGGCGTGCGGATGCCGCGGTGGAGCGCTCTCAGCGGCGCCCTGTTCCGGGTGCTCGCCGTGTGGGCGGTCGCCACCCTCACCCTGCTCGGGCTCGCCGCGCTGCTGCCCGACTTCCGGCTGCAGTCCGCCGGCGGCGACAGCCTCACCCGTACCGCCTTCACCGCCGCGCTGGGCGCCGGAGCGTTCGGCCTGCTGAGCGCGCTGGTCTGGCCGGTCCTCGTGCGCGCCCTGCTGCTGGTGCCGGCGTTCGTCCTCGGGCTGCTGGTCTTCTTCCTCAACGGCTCGCTGCTGCTGCTCGCGCTCGACCTCATCCCCGAGGCGCGCGGCCAGGCCGCACCGGAGACCGCGGTGATCGTCGCGGCCGCGATGTCCGCGGCCTCCTCGGCGACCTCCGCCTTCCTCGCCGTACGCAACGACGACGCCTACCACCGCAGGCTGGTGCGGCTCGCCGGACGCCGCCGCACCCGCGCCCTGCCCGGCCAGGACACCCCCGGCACGGTCTTCCTCCAGCTCGACGGCCTGGGCCACGACCTGCTGCGCGCGGCCATCCGCGGCGAGCGGCCGCTGATGGAGACCGTCGCCCGCTGGACGGGCGACACCCACCGCCTCACCCCCTGGCGCACCGACTGGTCCAGCCAGACCGGCGCCAGCCAGCTCGCCCTCCTGCACGGCAGCAACGAGGACCTGCCCGCCTTCCGCTGGTACGAGAAGGACACCCGCAGCCTCGTCGTCAGCAACCGGCCCACCAGCGCCGCCGAGCTCCAACGCCGCGCCGTCGCCCGCACCGGCGACGGCGGACTGCTCGCCCGCGACGGCGCCAGCCGCGGCAACCTCTTCAGCGGCGGCGCCGGCCAGGTCGCCCTGGTGATGTCGGTCGCCGCCCGGCGCGGCCGGCACAACCGCTCCCGGGCCGGCTACTTCGCCTACTTCTCCGACCCGGCCAACGCCACCCGCACCGCCGTCTCCTTCGCCGCCGAGGTCGTCCGCGAGATCGTCCAGTCGACGCGCTGCCGCCTGCGCCGCGAGCTGCCACGGGTCAAGCGCGGTGGCCTCTACCCCGTCATCCGGGCCTTCGCCACCGTCGTCGAGCGCGATGTGGTGGTCGCCGCCGTCATCGGCGACATGCTCGCCGGCCGCACCGCCGTCTACGCCGACCTCGTCGGGTACGACGAGGTGGCCCACCACTCCGGGCCCGCGCACCGCGACACCCACCAGGTGCTGCGCAGCCTCGACCGGGCCGTCGCGCTGATCGCCAAGGCCGCCCGGCACGCCCCGCGCCGCTACCGCATCGTGCTGCTCTCCGACCACGGCCAGAGCCACGGCCCGACCTTCCTGGAGCGCTACGGGCTGAGCCTGGGGGACCTCGTACGCGCCGGGTGCGGGCTCGCCGTGCCGCGCCGCGCCGGACGCACTCCCAGCGGGGCCGAGGCCAGGGAAGCCGCCCGCGCCGCCCTCCACCGCCCGGAGGGTGCACAGGGCGCGGCCGAGGAGCACCGCGCCACCACCCAGCCCCTCGTGCTGGCTTCCGGCAACCTCGCTCTGGTGTCCTTCCCGGACGTGCCCGGACGGATCACCCGAGAGGAGCTGGACCGCCGGCACCCCGCCCTCCTCGCGACCCTCGCCAACCACCCCGGCATCGGCTTCCTGCTGGTCCGCTCCGCCGCGCACGGCCCCGTGGTGCTCGGCCCGGCCGGCGCCGAGCACCACCTCGACACCGGCCGCATCATCGGCAGCGACCCGCTGGCCCCCTTCGGCGCCGGCGCGGCCGAAGCCGTACGCCGCACCGACCGCTTCCCGCACGCCGCCGACCTCATGGTCAACTCCGCCTACGACCCGGCGACCGGCATGGTGCACGCCTTCGAGGAGCAGATCGGCTCGCACGGCGGGCTGGGCGGCGCCCAGAGCCACCCCTTCCTCCTGTGGCCCGTCGAGCTGACCGAACCGCTCCCGGACGGCGGGACGCTGACCGGCGCCGAACAGGTGCACCGGGTGCTGCGGCGCTGGCTGCGGGAGGCCGGCGGACCGCGACCGCCCGCCGGAGCCGCTCAGGACGACCTGCGGCGCCGGACGGCCGCGCCCGAAGGTTTTTCACCGCCTGGCCACGGCCCGCCGCACGATTCCCGCTGATTTTGGCGCGGGCCGCCGATCACCGACGATGAGCAGGCTCGGTAATCCCGGGTGTACGGCGCACGACGAGAGGCTCACCCCGCCATGAACGACCGGCACACCCGCCGCTTCGGCCTGGGCACCGCCACCTGCCTGGTGATGGGCAACATCATCGGTGGCGGCATCTTTCTGCTGCCGGCTTCGGTGGCCCCCTTCGGCACCGTCAGCCTGGTCGCGTTCGGCGTCCTGACCATCGGCGCCGTCGCCCTCGCCCTGGTCTTCGGCCGGCTCGCCGAACGCCACCCGGACACCGGCGGCCCCTACGTCTACGCGCGCGAGGCGTTCGGCGACTTCGCGGGCTTCCTGTCCGCCTGGTCGTACTGGACCATGACCTGGGTCAGCAACGCGGCCCTCGCGGTCGCCGCCGTCGGCTATGTGCACGTCCTCTTCCCCGGCAGCGCCTCCGCCGGCACCGATCTCGCGGTGGCCCTGGGCGCGCTCTGGCTGCCGGCCCTGGCCAACTTCGCCGGCACCCGCTACGTGGGCGCCGTCCAGATGGTCTCCACCGTCCTCAAGTTCATCCCGCTGCTGTTCATCGCCGTCGTCGGCCTGTTCTTCTTCGACCCGGACAACCTGGGCTCGTTCAACGCCGGCGGCGGCAGCGCGGTCGGCGGGATGTCGGCGGCCGCCGCGATCCTGCTCTACTCGTACGTCGGGGTGGAGTCCGCCGCGATGAGCGCCGGCGAGGTCCGCGACCCGGAGCGCAACGTCGGCCGGGCCACCGTCCTCGGCACCGTCGGCGCCGCCGTGGTCTACCTCCTCGGCACCCTCGCCGTCTTCGGCACCGTCGCCCACGACAAGCTGGTGAAGTCCACGGCGCCGTTCTCCGACGCGGTCAACGCGATGTTCGGCGGCCACTGGGGCGGCACGCTGGTCGCCGGTGCGGCCGTCGTCTCGATCATCGGCGCCCTCAACGGCTGGACCCTGATGAGCGCCCAGTCCCCGTACGCCGCCGCCAAGGACGGCCTGTTCCCGGCCGCGTTCCTGACCAAGCGGCGCGGCGTACCGACCTTCGGCGTGCTGGCCGCCGGCGTCCTGGCCAGCGCCCTGACGGTGATCAACTACTTCATCGGGAGCGAGGGGGTCTTCGAGATCCTCGTCCTGATCACCACCTTCTCCGCCACCGTGCCCTACCTCCTCGCCGCCGGCGCCCAGGTCTACTTCCTGCTCACCGGCCGCCGCGACAAGGTCCGCCCCGCCCGCTTCGCCCGCGATCTGACCCTCGCGCTCGTCGCCTTCGGCTTCACCTTCTGGCTCGTCGCCGGCGCCGGCTACGCCGCGATCTACCAGGGCGTGCTGTTCCTCTTCGCCGGCATCCTCGTCTACGCCTGGATGGCGGCCCGCCGCACCGGCCGCCAGGACCGGGCGCAGGCCCCGGAGCCCGCCCCCGAGCACGCCGGGGCGCAGACCAGGTAGACGCCGAAGGCACCCTGGTGCAGCAGGAGGAAGGCCAGCGCCCTGCCGGGCGACAGCACCAGGAACAGGGCGCACAGATAGAGCGTGATGTGCGCCAGCAGCAGCCCGGCCTCCGTACCCCAGGCCTTCATGGTGGCCGACCGCAGCGCCCTGACGCTCGCCACCCGCAGGGCGAACCCCTCCAGCACCAGCAGCGGCAGGAACCGCAGCAGCAGCGCTAGGCGCGGCGAGACCTCCGGGACCGGCCCCTCGCGGCCGGGGACGGCGTGCAGCCGGGTCCGCTCGTCCGTCCACCAGCCGTACGGCATCCCCACGACGAGGTTCCCGGACAACCGCCCGCCGATCCCGCCCGCCGGCCGCCCGCGGTCCGCCTGCCGGTCCGCCAGATCGCGGGTGACCAGCGCGATCTGCCCGAACACGCACGCCAGGAACCCGGCCACCGCCAGCTGCCACCAGCTGTCGCCCAGCGCGAGGAACACCGCCCAGCCCCCGGCGAACGCCGCGCCCGCCACCGAGAGCCGCACCGGGAGGGAGTACCCGAGACCCGTCGTCATGGCGTCGAGTCTTCCGGGCCGGCCCGCGCCGTGGCAGCCGGTGCGCCCCCGGGCCGTCCGGGGGCCTGCCGGCGCCCGGGGGTGGGGCTGGCCATACCCCGCCGCAGCGCGTACGGCGCGTCTGCGTGCGGGGCGTGCCAGGCTGGAACCGTGAAGGATGTCGTGGACAGCGAGAGGCGAACGGGATGAACGCTCAGCCGGCACCGCTCGGCACCCAGGAGATTGAGGACCGCCTGGCACAGCTGCCCGGCTGGTCCGTCGAGGAGGACCTGCTGCGCCGCAGCTACTCCTTCCACGGGCACCTGCCGGCCGCCGCGATGGTCCTCCACATCGCCCGCATCCAGGAGGAGTTGGACCACCACGCCGAACTGACCCTGGGCTACAACCGGCTCGCCGTCGCGGTGAACACCCACAGCGTCGGCGGCCGGATCACCGAGCTCGACTTCGGCCTCGCCCGGCGGATCGAGGAGATCGCCGCGGCGCACGGCGGCCGCTGACCGGCGGCCGGCGTCAGTCGCCCGAACGCGGTCTGACCACCCGGCCCGCGCGCGCCAGCTCCACGTTGAACTGGGCGCCCGACAGCAGCGACAGATGCGAGAACCACAGCCAGATCAGGAACACCACCGGTCCGGCCAGCGAGCCGTAGAGCCGGTTGAAGGTGCCGACGTACGAGGCGTAGAGCGCGAAGCCCGCCGACGACACCAGCCACAGCAGCACCGCCACCACCCCGCCGGGCGCCGCCCGCCGCACCCCGCGGGAGCTGGGCGGCCCGGAGCGGAACAGCACCATCGCCAGCACCGTGGCCAGCAGGAGCAGCAGCGGCCACTTCAGCAGGTTCCAGGTGGCCTCGCCCGCCTCGCCGAACCCCAGCGCCCGGCCCAGCGCGGTCGCGATCGGCCCGCTCACCAGGAGCGCCACCGCACTGGAGATCAGCAGCGCCATCAGCAGCAGCGCCGTCACCAGGATCCGCGGTGCCTTGCGCCACGGCGGCCGGTCGTCCTTCGTACGGTGCATGGCGTGCAGCGCCCGCCGGAACACGGCCAGATAGCTGCACGACGACCACAGCGCGCTGAGCAGGGCGCCGCTCACCACCACCCAGGCGGCGGTGTGCTGCTGCGCCATGCTGACCAGCGCCCGCCGGACGGTCGGCCCCGACTCGGCCGGGGCGATCGCACTGATCTGGTTGATGAGCTGCTCGGTGGCCGCCGGGTCGGCGAGACCGATCAGCGACACCGTGACGATCAGCGACGGCAGCAGCGCCAGCACCGAGTAGTACGTCAGGCTCGCCGCCCAGTCGGTCACATCGTCGCGCCACAGCGACAGCGGTGTGCGGCGCAGCGCCGTGCGGCACTGGGCCAGGGTCGGCCGGGCGGCCGGCTGCTTCGGCCCGGCCGCCGTGCCGAGCGCACGGTCCGGCAGGGTCCGGTCCGTCCCCCGGCGGGTACCGCTGTCGCCCATGTCGCCTCGTCCTCTCCGTCGGTACGTCCTGCATCATCCCCTGTGCCAGGACTGTCCGAGGACCGCCCCTCACGCGAAGGGCAGTACCTGCCACGGCGAGGACGGGTCCTGGGTGAGGACCCGGTGCAGATGCACGGCCTCCGCGTACTGCGGACCGAACCAGCCGTGGTCGAACGCCAGCATCCGGCCCAGCACATAGCCCGCGGCGAACTCCGCCCACGAGCCGTACACCTCCCTGGCCCGCGCCCCGACCTGCACAACGGCCTGCTCGGCCTGCGGGGGCGCGCACAGCCGGGCGCCCAGGCCCCAGCGCACGAGGTTGACGGCGTGTACGAGATCCAGCGCGAGCAGGGACGCCACCTGTCCGCCGGCCGGCAGCAGCCCCTCCGCGCGGAACCGCTCCTCGTACGTGGTGACGAGGTCGGGAACCTCCGGCGCGTCCGCGCCGCCCCCGGCCGCCTTCTCCGGGTCCGCCGCGGCCCGTGCGCGCAGCGCCCGCTCCGTGTCGGCCGGTACGAACTGGCCGCCGAGGAGCTGGTCCAGGCGCTGCTGCCAGCTGGCGGGGTCGGCCACCGACCACTGTTCGTGCAGCGTCTGGGCGTCCGCGGCGTGGTCGAGGAAGGCCGTACCGAGCTCGTTCCACGGCACGCTGTGGTGCACCGCGAGCGGGGCGCCGCAGGCCAGCCCCTGCGCGAGCGGCCCGTGCAGCGGACCACCGAAGTGGGTGACGAGCAGACCGCCGGGCCGCACCCCGACCTGGGCGCGCAGCCGCAGCCACCCGGCGCGCTGCGCGGGGAAGGCGCCCAGGTACGCCGCGCACGGGGTACCGGGGTTGACCGCGAGCCGCCACTTGTCGTTCGGCCAGTCCTGCGCCAGCTCTTCCAGCGAGACCCGGTCGAAGAACTGCTGCGGCTGCCACGGCGGCAGCATGCCGCGGGTCAGCACGGGGATACACGTGCCGCCGGTCGCCGGGTCGTCGTAGACGGGCAGCGGGTCCTGCCCCGGCTGCGGCGCCGCCAGATACAGGTCCTCGCCGGCGATCGCGGCGACCTGTCCCTCCACGTCCCCGCGTGCCGTCGCTTCACACAGCCGCCGCTCGGTGTCCGTCGGCGGCACCCATCCCGGAGTAGCCACAGGTCAGACCCTACGGTCACCCGTTGTGCCGCCGGTAGGTGGGGTTGCCGGGCCGGCAATGCGGATTGCGCGGATTGCCTCGCGTCCACCCGTGCCGGAGGCTCGATGTCATGAGCCACCACGACCCCATCGGACCCGGGCGCCGCCACGCGCCCCACGGCGGCGCGCAGCTCGACTGGGAGGTGCTCGGCCCGCTCCTGGAACGGGGCGCCGAGCTGCACACCCCGCTCCACGACCGGGCCGCGGCCTGGCTGCGCGAGCTCACGGGCGTCACCGGCAGCGGACCCGGCGGTGTGCGCCGGGTGCTCGACATCGGCAGCGGGCCGGGTGTCGTCAGCACGCTGCTGGCCCGCGCCTTCCCCGCGGCCGAAGTGGTCGCGGTGGACGCGACCGAGGCGCTCCTGGAGCGCGCCCGCACCCGGGCCGGCCGGCTCGGCCTCGGCGACCGGGTCCACACCCACCTCGCCGAGGTCCCCGACGGACTCGACGCCCTCGGCGGCGCCGACCTCATCTGGTCGAGCAGGGCCCTGCACCACGTCGGCGACCAGCGCGCCGCGGTCGCCGCCCTCGCCGCCCATCTGCGGCCCGGCGGCCTGCTCGCCCTCGGCGAGGGCGGCCTCGCCCCGCGCTACCTGCCGCGCGACATCGGCATCGGCCGCCCGGGACTGCAGGCCCGGCTCGACGCGGCCGGCGAGGAGTGGTTCACCGAGATGCGTACGGCGCTGCCCGGCACCACCGACGCCGTCGAGGACTGGCCCGCCTTCCTCGCCGACGCCGGCCTGCGCACCCCGCGCACCCGCAGCTTTCTGCTGGACCTGCCGGCCCCCCTGTCCGCCGACGCCCGCGGGTACGTCCTGGCCCACCTCACCACCGCGCTCGACCTCTACGGCGACCACCTCACCGCCGACGACCGCACCACCCTCGCCCGCCTCACCGACCCCGACGACCCGGCCGGTATCGCCCGCCGCCCGGACGTCTTCGTACTGTCCGCACAGACGGTGCACACGGCGTGTGCGCCCTAGCGGGATCACGCCGGTGACGGAGCCTCAACTCTGGTCGACATCAACTCTGGTTCATCAACTCTGGCTCATCGGCTTGGGGTTGATCACGGCGAAGGTGGCGCCCTGCGGGTCGGTCACCACGGCCATCCGGCCGGCCATCATGTCGAAGGGCTGCTGGAGCGCCGCCCCGCCGGCCGCGGTCACCTTGTCGACGGTCTCGTCGGTGTCCGCCACCGAGAAGTACGCCAGCCAGTGCGAGGGCGTGTCCGGGGGCATCTGCTCGGACATCGGCTGCAGACCGCCCACCGGAAGGCCGTCCACCTTGAGCGCGTAGTAGCTCTCGGCGCCTTCCATGGCTTCGCTCTCGATGCCGAAGGAGGCCTGGTAGAAGGCGGAGGCGGCGGAGCGGTCGGTGGTGTTGAGCTCGTTCCAGATCAGCGCGCCGTGCTCGTTGACGATGCCGGCGCCGGGGAAGTCCACCGCCTGCCAGATGCCGAACACCGCGCCGGTGGGATCGGCCGCGATGCACATCCGCCCGAGCGTCATCACATCCATGACGGGCATCAGGATCGTGCCGCCGGCCTCGCTCACGGCCTCCGAGGTGGCGTCCGCGTCGTGTGCCGCCAGATAGGTGGTCCACACGGTCGGCGGCGGGGGCTGGCCGCCCATCGGCGTCGCGGCCATGATGCCGGCCACCGGCTTGTCGTTCAGCCGGCATACGGCGTAGCCGCCGGTCTCGGGCGGTCCGACCTCTCCGGTCCATCCGAAGACGCGGGAGTAGAAGTCGATGGCGGCTTGCTGGTCGGGGGCCGCGAGATCGACCCAGCAGGGCGTACCGGGCTGATAGGCAGAGGTGACGTCAGGCATCGTGGCCTCCTCGACGGTGGCGCCTCCCCTGTCCTTGCGGCAGGGGAGAGGAGCGGGGCAGGGGCGCGGCGGTCGGCCCCCGTCGACGCCCGCGGGGACCAGTGCGCGCTCCCCCCACACTTCCTGCCGTCCGCCGAGCCCGCCACTCGGCTGCCCTGCGGCGCCGCCCGTACGAGCGGACGGCGCCGTGTCAGGGCGGCCGTCGGGCCGCAGGGTTCAGGCCCCCGGCGGGGTCAGACCATGTCGAAGGTGGCCGGGTCCGGGCCCAGGCGCTTGCCGGCGTCCAGCCCGGTGAGGGCGGCCAGATCGGCGTCGTCCAGCGCGAAGTCGAAGACGTCGATGTTCTCGGCGATCCGCGAGGGGGTCACGGACTTCGGGATGACGATGTTGCCGGTCTGCACATGCCAGCGCAGCACCACCTGGGCGGGCGTCTTGCCGTGCTTGGCGGCGAGCTCGGCGATCGTCGCGTCCTCCAGCAGACCCTTGCCCTGCCCCAGCGGCGACCAGGCCTCCGTCGCGATGCCGTGCCGGGAGTGGAAGGCCCGGGACTCGGCCTGCTGGAACTGCGGGTGCAGCTCGATCTGGTTGACGGCCGGGACGACGGAGGTCTCGCCCAGCAGCCGCTCCAGATGGGCGGGCTGGAAGTTGGAGACGCCGATCGCCTTGGCGCGGCCGTCCGCGTAGATCTTCTCGAAGGCCTTGTACGTCGCGGTGTAGGTGTCCTGGGCCGGCAGCGGCCAGTGGATCAGGTACAGGTCGACATACTCCAGGCCCAGCTTGGCCAGGGAGGCGTCGAAGGCGCGCAGCGTCGAGTCGTAACCCTGCTCGGAGTTCCACAGCTTGGTCGTGACGAACAGCTCGTCACGCGGGATGCCGGAGGCGGTGAGCGCCTTGCCCGTGCCCTCTTCGTTGCCGTAGATCGCCGCGGTGTCGATGCTGCGGTACCCGGCCTCCAGGGCATGGCCGACGGCGCTGGCCGCCTCGTCGTCGGGGACCTGCCAGACTCCGAATCCGAGCTGGGGCATCGCGATGCCGTTGTTGAGCGTGATGGACGGAACCTTGCTCACGGGGGGATCGATCCTTACGTCGACGTTCTTGTTCCAGGTCGTTCAACGATCATCCGTCGCCGGACATTCCCGCGCATGTCGGCGGTGAGTTCGCTGAGGGTGAAGGTGCCGGCGCAGAGCACCGTCAGCCCGGCGAAGAGTTCGAGTGCGCCGACGAAGCCGGTGAGTCCGCCGGCGACCGCGGCCGCGCCGGGGGAGAGCCCGTCGGTCGCCGCCCGGACCAGCCACAGACAGCCCCCGCAGGCGAAGACCGCGGCACTGCCGGTCCACGCCCAGCCGAGCGGCGTACGCATCCGCAGGTCGGGCAGCAGACGGGGGAAGACCAGCAGCACCAGCCCGATGGCGGCGAGGAGCGAGAGCAGGCCCTGGGACCACTCCGCAGCGGCGGTCACCACGTTGCCGGCCTCGGCTTCGGCCGCGGTCCTGCCCAGTGTCGCGCCCGCGCCCCATAGGACGCGCAGGCCGCCCAGCGCGGCCAGCAGCACCGCGGCGGGCACGAGGAAGAGCCGCTGCATTGCCCGGGTACCGGTGTCCGGCAGTTCGCCCAGCGGGCGGCGTAGCAGACCGCCCCAGCGCTGGTGCGCGTACACCGCGAAGGCGCCGAGCAGGGTGAGGCCCTCGACCAGGAAGCCGCCGTAGACGACGCCGAAGACCCAGGGCTCCAGGAAGTCGCCCGCGGCCATTGGGTTGCGGCTGCCGGTGACCAGGCCGGCGAGGCTGCCGCCCACCACACCGGTCATCAGCGGGATGAGCAGCCCGGACGCCATCCACAGCGGGAGGGCCAGCAGCCAGGCCGGGGTGCGCCGGCCGCCCGGCCGGGTCAGGGCGTGGGCCACCACCGCCGCGATCGCATCGAGGACGAAGGTGAAGGCGTTGGCCGCGACCCATGCGGCGCGGCCGATGCGGCCGGGGTCGACCACGCCGATGTCGAAGCCCAGCACCCACAGCAGTTTGAGGGTGAGGTACGGGGTGCAGGCGAGGGCCGCTGTCCGGCCGAGGAGGGTGAGACGGCGAGAGTGCATGCCCCCGACTCTTCCGGGCGCCGGTGCCCGGCACGTCCGGCCTGGGGCCGATCCGGCTCCGCCGTACGGGGGAGGCCACGGGCCGCGGCGCGGTGGCCCGCCGCGCCCCTCACATCTGGT
This sequence comes from Streptomyces sp. NPDC002446, assembly GCF_053595675.1. Classification (NCBI taxonomy): domain Bacteria; kingdom Bacillati; phylum Actinomycetota; class Actinomycetes; order Kitasatosporales; family Streptomycetaceae; genus Streptomyces; species Streptomyces sp. NPDC002446. The sequence continues at coordinate 29,405 of NZ_JBSFYC010000081.1, forward strand.
ACAGCGCGTCCACCTCCACCGAGTACGCCGCCTCGATCGTCTTGCGCTTGAGCTTCAGCGACGGCGTCAGCAGCCCGTGCTCCTCGGTGAACTGGTTGGCCAGTATCCGGAACGTACGGATGGACTCGGCCTGCGAGACCGAGGTGTTGGCGGCGACGACGGCGCGCCGGATCTCGGTCTCCAGGTCCGGGTCGCGCACCAGATCCGTCGGCGGCAGCTCCGGCTTGCCGCGCATGGCCAGCCAGTGCGCGACCGCCTCCGGATCCAGCGTCACCAGCGCGGCGATGAACGGCCGGTCGTTGCCGACGACGATGCACTGCGCGACCAGCGGATGCGCCCGTACGCGCTCCTCCAGGCCCACCGGCGAGACCGTCTTGCCGCCGGAGGTGACCAGCACCTCCTTCTTCCGGCCGGTGATCGTCAGATAGCCGTCCTCATCGAGGGCGCCCAGGTCACCGGTGGCGAACCAGCCGTCGTGCAGCACCGCGTCGGTCGCCTTGGAGTCGTTGTGGTAGCCCTGGAAGACCTGACCGCCGTAGAGCCAGATCTCGCCGTCCTCCGCGATGTGCACCGTGGTGCCGGGGACCGGGGTGCCGACCGTGCCGAAGCGGGTGCGCTCGGGCGGGTTGGCGGTGGCGGCCGCGGTGCTCTCCGTCAGTCCGTAGCCCTCGAAGATCCGCACTCCGGCGCCGGCGAAGAACAGCCCGAGCCGGCGTCCCATCGCCGAACCGCCGGACATCGCGTGCCGCACCCGGCCGCCCATCGCCGTACGGACCTTGCTGTAGACCAGCTTGTCGAAGAGCTGATGCTGCATCCGCAGTGCGGCGCTGGGCCCGGAGCCGATGCCGAACGCCTTGTTCTCCTGCGCCTCGGCGTAGCGCACCGCGATCTCGACGGCCTTGTCGAACGGCCCCTCCTTGCCCTCCGCCTCCGCCTTGCGCCGGGACGCGGCGAAGACCTTCTCGAAGATGTACGGCACCGCGAGGATGAACGTGGGCCGGAAGGTCTGCAGGTCGGGCAGGAGCGCACGGGCCGCGAGCTCGGGCTGGTGGCCCAGCTTGACCCGCCCGCGGACCGCGGCGACCTGCACCATCCGCCCGAAGACATGCGCCAGTGGAAGGAACAGCAGCGTCGCCGCCTCGTCGCCCGGCTTCGAGGTGAAGACCGTCTCGTAGCGCATGACGATGTTGTCGGCCTCGGCCATGAAGTTGGCGTGGGTGATGACACAGCCCTTGGGGCGGCCGGTGGTGCCGGAGGTGTAGATGATGGTCGCGGTGGCGTCCGGGGTGACGGCCATCCGGTGGCGGTGCACCACGTCGTCGTCGAGGTGCGCGCCGGCCGCGGTCAGTTCGGCCACCGGATCCGCGTCCAGCTGCCACAGCTTGCGCAGGTGCGGGAGCCGGTCGATGACCGAGCCGACGGTCATCGCATGGTCCTCGTGCTCGACCAGGCACGCCGAGGCGCCCGCGTTGTGCAGCATCCAGAAGACCTGCTCGGCTGAGGACGTCGGATACAGCGGTACGGACTGCACGCCGATCGACCAGAGCGCGAAGTCGAACAGGGTCCACTCATAGCGCGTCCGGGACATGATGCCGACCCGGTCGCCGAACCGGACGCCCTGTGCGAGCAGGCCCTTGGCCAGTGCCAGGACCTCGTCGCGGAACTGCCCGGCGGTGACGTCCTGCCAGTTGCCCGCGTCGTCCTTACGGGCGAGAGCGACGCGAGAGGGGTCGGCTTCGGCGTGGTCGTAGACGGCGTCCGCCAGCCCGCCGACCCGGGGCGCGGTCGCCAAAGGCGGGACGGTGAACTCGCGCAATGACCCAGCTCCTCGTGGTGTTGCTCACAAGGCCGCGACCGTACCCCAAGGGGGCGGCATCCGGCAGGGCTCTACCACGGAGCGGACGCGCCCCCGCGGGAACCGGCCAGCGAACGAAATCGGGTTACTTCGGAGAAGAATGGACAAGATCCGGGCGCTTCGGCGCCGGACGATCACGACGCCGGGACCATATCTGCACCAAATCTCTGCACCTGAACGCCAGACCGTACCGACCGTTCGGAACCCTGGGCCGCGGCTACGGGAGCTGCAGTCGGTCCCCGCCGGCGAGGATCGCGTCGGCCAGCGCCTCCGCCGGGCCGCGCGCCGCCCGGTCGCGCTCCCCGTGGAGGAGGACGAAGTCCACCCCGCCCAGTTCCGGCAGTCCGGCACGTGGCGGAATCTGGACCAGACCAGGCGGGATCATGCCTCTGGTATGTGCCATGACGCCCAGACCTGCCCGGGTTGCGGCGATCAGGCCGTTCAGGCTTCCGCTGGTGCAGGCGATCCGCCACTGGCGGCCCTGGCGCTCCAGCGCCTCCAGCGCACGGGCCCGGGTGACCGCCGGCGGCGGATAGACCACCAGCGGAACCGGGCGCTCCGGATCCAGCCGCAGCCGCTCGGTGCCCACCCACACCAGCCGGTCGCGCCACACCAGCCGCCCGCGCGAGTCCTCCGGGCGGCGCCGCTTGGCGAGGACGAGGTCGAGCCGCCCGGCCGCCAGCAGCCCGTGCAGCGTCCCCGACAGCTCGACCGTCAGCTCCAGGTCGACCTCGGGATGCTCCCGGCGGAAGCCTTCGAGGACCTCCGGCATCCGGGTCAGTACGAAGTCCTCGGAGGCACCGAAGCGGAGCCGGCCGCGCAGCCGGGTCCCCGCGAAGAAGCCCGCCGCCCGCTCGTTCGCCTCCAGGATCGTGCGGGCGAAGCCCAGCATGGCCTCGCCGTCCTCGGTCAGCTCCACGCCATGGGTGTCCCGGGCGAACAGCCGCCGGCCGGCGGCCTCCTCCAGCTTCCGCACGTGCTGGCTCACGGTCGACTGCCGCAGCCCGAGCCGGTGTGCGGCCTGGGTGAAGCTCAGCGTCTGCGCCACGGCGAGAAAGGTGCGCAGCTGCGCGGGCTCGAACACGGTCCCTCCTGCTCCCCACCTGCATGGTTGCCGATAGTCGGTTGTCGATGGTCATCACGTATCGCGATGGCAGTGACCACGGTAAGCGGGGTTCCCGATCGCCGTACAGACCGGCACCCTGGAGTGCGCACCGGCGGGCCCGCCGCCCGGGAGCCGCCGTACGACCGAAGAGAGACCATGCGCCGCCCTTCCCTCACCAAGCCCTCCTGGCTGCCCGTCGACGGATACCTCCTCGCGCTGGCGGGCACCGTCGCGCTGGCCGCGCTGCTGCCCGCCCGCGGACCGGCCGCCACCGCCGCCGACGGCGCCTCCACCGGGGCCGTCGGCCTGCTCTTCTTCCTCTACGGCGTCCGGCTCTCCACCCGCGAGGCGATGGACGGGCTGCGCCACTGGCGGCTCCACCTCACCGTCCTGGCCTGCACCTTCGTGATCTTCCCGGTGCTCGGACTGGCCGCCCGCGGCCTGGTCCCGTACGTCCTGACGCCGGCCCTCGCCACCGGGCTGCTGTTCCTGTGCCTGGTGCCCTCCACGGTCCAGTCCTCGATCGCCTTCACCTCCCTCGCCCGCGGCAATGTCGCGGCGGCGATCTGCGCCGGCTCGTTCTCCAGCCTCGCCGGCATCGTCGTCACCCCGCTGCTGGCGGGGCTCGTACTGCACGGGGACGGCGGCGGCTTCTCGGCCCGCTCGCTGCTCTCGATCGTCTGCCAGCTGCTGCTTCCGTTCGCCGCCGGGCAGCTGCTGCGCCGCTGGATCGCGGGGTTCGTCGCCCGTCACAAGAAGGTCCTCGGTCATGTGGACCGCGGTTCGATACTCCTGGTCGTCTACGCCGCCTTCAGCGCCGGCATGGTCCAGGGCATCTGGCACCAGGTCTCCCCGCTGCGGCTGCTGTGCCTGCTGGGGGTGGAGGCCGCGCTGCTCGCGCTGATGCTGACGCTGACCTCGTACGGCGCCGGGAAGCTCGGCTTCGGCCGCGCGGACCGCATCGCCATCACCTTCGCCGGTTCCAAGAAGAGCCTGGCCGCCGGCCTGCCCATGGCCAGCGTCCTCTTCGGCGCCCAGGCGGGACTGATGGTCCTGCCGCTGATGCTGTTCCACCAGATGCAGCTGATGGTGTGCGCGGTGCTGGCGAAGCGGTACGCCGCCGCTGCGCCACCGCAGCCGCGGCGGGCTCAGCGTGCTGGCCGGGCTGATCAACATGTCCTTCGCCGCCCCCGGCCGCGACAACGACCTCCCTTTCGGCGCCGTGAGCTTCGCGACCGCGG
>NZ_JBSFYC010000082.1:0-33089 GCF_053595675.1 Streptomyces sp. NPDC002446
AGGGGTAGGGGTGTGGGACGTAAAGCGAAGCAGTCCGGACACCCTGCCCCGGAGGACCGTCACCGGCACCCGAACAGCCCCGCGCAGCGGCAATCAGCCCGCCGCAGGCGAACCCAGCGAAACCCCCACGGCGGGCCAGCCGAAAAGGCGGGCAGCCAAGCGCAGCGGAAGGCGGACTAGCGATCCGGCAACTGAATGACCGGAAAGCTCCCCGTACTGGTCGGCGCGTTCTCCGGCAGCCACAGCACGGAGACCGCGCCGGTCGAACCGTCCGTGACCTCATCCGCATTGCGGAACGTCAGACGGGCCCCCAGCACCCGCGCCTGACCCGCCGCGATCGTCAGGCCCAGGCCATGACCCCGGCCCGCCCGGTCGCTGCTGCCGGTGCGGAAACGGCTCGGCCCCTCACGCAGCAGCGCCTCGGGGAAACCACCGCCGTGGTCACGCACCCGCAGCACCCGGCCCTCGACGGTCACCTCGATCGGCGGCTTGCCGTGCCGGGCGGCATTGGCGATCAGATTCCCCAGAATCCGCTCCAGACGCCGCGGATCGGTCGTGACCTCCGCGTCCCGTACGACATCGACGGTGATGTCCGGGTCCAGCGCCCGCACCCGCCGGACGACGAACTCACCGAGCGCGACGTCCTGCAGCTCGGCCCGCTCCGCGTAACCGTCCAGCCGCGCCACCTCCAGGACATCCTCGACGAGCGTGCGCAGCGCCTGCGCCCGGTCCCGTACGAGCTCCGAAGGGCGGCCCGGCGGCAGCAGCTCCGCCGCCGTCAGCAGACCCGTGACCGGCGTACGCAGCTCATGCGCGATATCCGCGGTCACCCGCCGCTCGGCCTCGATACGCTCCTGCAGCGCGTCCGACATCGCATCCACGGCCCAGGCAAGATCATCGGTCTCGTCGTGCACCCGGCCGCCGCCGACCTCGTCCCGGATACGGACCGAGGTGTCACCGTCGGCCAGCTTGCCCGCCGCCGCGGCCGCCTTGCGCAGCCGCTTGGAGAGCCGCCCGCCCACCAGGACACCCAGCGCACAACCCCCGACCACGACCGCCGTCGACCCGATGATCAGCGCCCGGTCCAGATCGTCCAGAACGGCGAAACGGTCCGGGAACCGGTCGTGCACCGACAGCACCCGGCCATTGCTCAGCGGCGAGGCCGCCCACACCTCCGGCGCGGTCTCCCCGGTGTCCTGCAGATACGTGGCCCGCTTGTTCTTGGCCACCTCCGCCCGCAGCGCCGGCGGCAACGCCGGATCGTCGATCTTCGCGCCGAACTGCAGCCGGTTCGTCGACTCGAAGATCTTCTGCGTGAAGTTGAGCCGCTCGACCTGCACATCCCGGCTGTTGTCGAGCATGGAATGACGGGCCGCGTTGTGCACGACAAAGCTCAGCGCGATCGCGACCAACGCTCCGACGAGCGCGATCGCGGCGCTGAGCTTCCACCTCAGACCCGTCCGCAGGGCCAGCCTGACCACCGGAGGAGTCAGCCTCTCAGCTTGTAACCGAAACCGCGGACCGTCTCGATCCGGTCCTGGCCGATCTTGCCGCGCAGCCGCTGGACGTGCACATCCACCACCCGGGTGTCACCACCCCAGCCGTAATCCCACACCCGCTCCAGCAGCCGGTCGCGCGACAGGACCGTACCCGGCGCATTGGAGAACTCCAGCAGCAGCCGCATCTCGGTGGGCGTCAGCGCGACATTCACGCCGCCCTTGCGCACCTCCATGCCCTCCGTGTCGACCTCCAGATCACCGAACCGCAGCACCGCCCCCGCCGGCTCCTCCTCGTCCACCGCGGCGGGCCGCGCGCCCTCCGGGCCACTGGCGTGACCGAAACGGCGCAGCACGGCGCGGATCCGGGCCACCAGCACCGCACCGTCAAAAGGCTTGGTGACGTAGTCGTCCGCCCCCGCCTCCAGGCCCAGCACCACATCGATGGAGTCGGCACGCGCCGACAGCATGATCACCGGAACCGTCGACTCATCGCGGATCCGGCGGCACAGACTGACGCCGTCCAGGCCCGGCACCATCACATCGAGCAGCGCGATATCGGGACGGTTGGCACGGAACGCCTCCAGGCCCGCGAGCCCGTCCGGCATCGCGGTGACCACGAAACCGTCCCGCTCCAGCGCCAGCTGAGTCGCCTCACGGATCACGTCGTCGTCCTCGACGAAGAGCACATGGGTCTCGGCCATGCGGTTCTCTCAACCCTCCGATGTGGTGTCGCCGGCCGGCTCAGGGCCGTCGGCGGTCATCTTGCTGTAATCAGTGTGATACCGGGCGTACTCGGTGAAACGGTCGTCCGCCCAGCGGAACGTCAGCACATCCTCCCCGGAGGGACAGCACACCTTGTCGCCGGTGCTGTAGGTCTGCTTGGAGATCTCCAGCTCACCCTTGTTGACGCCCGCGGAGACCGACGGCTGCTCATTGGCATACACGTTGTCATACCCGCCCTTCGCGCCACCGTGCCTGCGATAGACGTAAGAACCGATCCCCACCGAATCCGCGCAGGTCATGACGTTGACGATGACATCGGGAGCCTTGCCGCCGGTCAGCGACGCATACGTCACCTCGACCGGGTACTCATCGGCCGCACACGGCTTGTACAGGGACTTCTTCACATCCGCGCCGACCTTCGGGTCGCTCCTCAGCAGCTGCACCGCGTCGACCTTCTCGAACCCGGCGGACGACGTCGGGCTGGGCGCACTGCTCACCGCGCCACCCCTGGGCGCGGGCTTATGACTGGCCGCACCCTCAGTGCGGACCCCCTCGCCCCCCGGATTGCACCCCGCCAGCAAAAAGCCGACGGCGGCCACACCTGCCGTGGCCGCGCCGCCTCTGGTCAACCCGATCCTGGTCAACCTGTTCCTGGACAATCCGCTCCCGCTCACCGCGCCGCTCGCACAGCCGCCGCTCCCGCTGCTGTTCCTGATGTGATTGTCGCGCGTGGAGCCGTCAACCATACGGCGCCGGAGGGCGTGACCGCCGTCTCAGTCCCCGCCGCCACACGTAATGCCGCGCTGTTCGCCGTCCCGCTCCGCACCGGACGCAGTGGACCGCCGGTCAGGCCGCGCACCGCTCCCGCTCCTGCTCGCCGCGCTCCAGCATCCGCGCGTCGATGTCCCGCATCTGCAGCTCCTGCCGCAGCCGGGCCAGCGCACGGTGCAGCGTGCTCTTGACCGTACCCGTCGACATACCGAGCGCGGCCGCGGTCTCCTCCGTGCTCATCTGCTCCCAGTGCCGCAGCACGACGACGCTGCGCTGCTTGGGAGCGAGCACCCCGAGGATGTCCATCAGCAGGGCACGGTCGGCGCGCTGCTCGGAGCCGTCGTCCACGCTCGCGTCCGGAAGCTGCTCGGTGGGCACCTCCTCCAGCTTGCGCGCCCGCCACCACTCCGTCCGGGTGTTGATCATGACGCGGCGCAGGTAGGCGTCGGCCAGCGACTTGTCCGCGATGCCGTCCCAGCGGCCATACGTGCGGACCAGCGCCGTCTGCAGCAGATCCTGGGCGTCGACCGGGTCGGGCACCAGACGCCGGGCGCTGCGCAGCAGGGCCTCCTGCCGCGTACGAACGTACTCTTCGAAGTCCAGTACCTTGCCGCCGCTGGTCGCCATTCCGACGCCTCCGATCCGCTTGCGATTCCCCACGTTGTCCGCGCTGGTGGTCATCTCTCCAGCACGGGGAAGACGCTACGGAGGGGGTGTTGCGGCGTAATGTGCGTCGGCCCCACAGCGAGTGCACGGAAAACCCTCGGTTGTGTAACAGCCCGCCGGGGCTCATACCTCGGACGGACGGCAGGCCTGAGCGGGTCATACTCCGGGTGGACAACCGCCCCACCAGAAGGCCTATGAGCCCGGCGGACGCGGAAGTCGGGCCGGGGGACGGCCCTCTTCCAGCCAAATCGAGGCGGCTTTCAGCCAGCGGGGCGGCTGGGGTGGGGGTGTGGCTGGCGTGGGGTTGTGGCGGACGGGAGGCGCGGCCGATGGCGGGCGCGGCTGACGAGAGACTCGGCTGACGGGGGCGCGGCTGACGGGAGGGCGACTGACGGGAGGCGCGGTCGACGGCAGGAGCGGCTGACGGGAAGTCAGGGCCGCGCCGTGCGGCAGCCGCAGCGGCCCTGCGGCGACTGCCGGGCCTCCGTCGTGCGTACGGGCGGCCCCTGTATTTGCCGCTCTGTGTGCCTTGCTGTGCGTGCCTTGCTGTGCGTGACCTGTCGTGCGTGCCGTTCCGTGCCTGCCGTTCCGTGCGTGTCGTTCCGTGCGTGTCGTTCCGTGTGTGACAGCCGGGCTACGACGTCCGAACGGGCTACGACGTCCGTCGGCGGCGCCGGGGCCGGGGCAGCAGACGGGCGCGCGTTACGGCAACAGCGATCCGGCTGCAGCGCTGACGGCCGCCCAGACGAGGGGACCGCGGTGAACGGGAGCCCGCGGCGAACGGGGCTCGCGGTGAACGGAGCCGCGGCAAATGGAGCCCGTAGCAAACGGAGCGACAGGCAGCGAGAGCCGGCAGCAGCCGCCGGAACAGCCCTCGCTACGACAGCGGCAGCCGGCAGCAGCCGCCGGGACAGCCTTTGCTACGACAGCGGCAGCCGGTAGCGGCCGCCGCCCAGCGGCTCCACCAGGCCGTCCGACACCAGACCGTCCAGCGCCCGGGCCCGCTGCACCGGCTCGTCCCACACCGCGTCCAGAACCTGCTGCGGCACCGGCGCCACCGCCTCCCGCAGTACGGCGAGCAGCTTGCCGCGCACCTGCCGGTCGGTACCCGCGTACGTCTGTGTGCGGCGCGGCGGGCCGTCATGTGCCGGCGAACCGGCCAGCCGCCACGCACACTGCGCGGCGATCGGGCAGCGGTGGCACTCCGGCGTACGCGCCGTGCACAGCAGCGCACCCAGCTCCATCGTGGCCGCGGCCCAGCGCGCCGCCAGCCGCTCGTCCGCGGGCAGCAGCTGGCGGGCGAGCTTGCGCTCCGCGGCGGTGGTGGCGTTCGGCGGGTACTGCCGGCCGGCGACCGCGCGGGCGAACACCCGGCGCACATTGGTGTCCAGCACCGCGTGCCGCTGCCCGTACGCGAAGGACGCCACAGCCGCGGCGGTGTACTCGCCGACGCCGGGCAGCGCCAGCAACTGGCCGTGCTCGCGCGGCACGTCACCGCCGTGCCGCTCCTGTATGGCGGACGCGGCGGCGTGCAGGCGCAGCGCGCGCCGCGGATAGCCGAGCCGGCCCCAGGCCCGGACCGCCTCACCCGGCGCCTCGGCGGCCAGGTCGGCGGGGCGCGGCCAGCGGGCCAGCCACTGCTCGTACACCGGCAGCACTCTGCTGACCGGGGTCTGCTGCAGCATGAACTCGCTCACCATCACACCCCAGGCGCCCGCCTCGGGGCGGCGCCAGGGCAGATCGCGGGCGTGCTCGTCGAACCAGTCGGTGACCGGGGCGTGCAGCGCGGTCCCGTCTGCGGCCCCCGCGGCCGGGGCGGCGGCGGAAGCGGTCTCGGCGGCGGCGGTCGTGGCAGTGGAGGTGACAGGCGTCGAAGTCATGGCACCGCCGATCCTGGCACGTCCACGCACCCCCGGGAAACGCACCGGGCCCGCCCCGCCGCACGCCCACCCGCACGCAGGACGACAACATACGCACGGGTGGCGGCTACCGCCGGTACGCACGGGTGCGAGGGCAGCCCGGCGGCCGGCCACGGATAACAGTGGGTACAAGGCCCCGTCATGTGGGGAAACGGGGCTCCGTCGCATGGACACGGGGCTCCGCCACAAGGCGCGGGGCTGGGGAGATGGCCAGCATCGGGGCTGTGGGGCTGGGGGCGGGAGCGGCGCCCAGCCTGCCCCTGCCCCTGCCCCCGACCCGTCACGCCCCAGACAGGCAACTGGCTGACTACAATCCGCGGGAACTGATTACTCTCCGTAATCGTTGCTTGAATAATGGAGGCAGCAAGCGAGCAAGCGAGCAAGCGAGCAAAGGGCGCGGGCGCAGCGGAGAACTGCAGACACGGCGCCACGGAGACGCAGCGCCACGGAGACGCCACGGATACGCGGCGCCACGGAGTCACGGCGGAGTCGCGACGGAGAACGGACAGCGGAGGCACGAAATGAGCGGTGGGAGCGGCGGGAGTGGTGGGAGTGATGGGCGCGGTGGAGAAGCCGCGGCCAAGGCGGCGGGTGCGAGCAGCGCGGCGGACGCCGGTGCGGCGGCCTGCCCGCCGGCGATCCTGCGGGCGCTCGCCGCGCATACGACGATGACGCTGGCGTACGTGGACGAGGACGGGCCACAGGCCTGCGCGGTGCTGTACGCGGCCGACGCGGTCGGGCCCGCGCTCTACTTCGTCACCGCGACCACGACCCGGCACGGCCGGGCCCTCGCGGAGCCCGGCGCCCGGGTCGCGTTCACCGCGCAGCGGGACGGCCAGGAGTGGAGCGGTCTGACGGGCCTTCAGGGCCGCGGCCGCTGCCGCGCCCTGGCCGGCGCCGATCGGGCGACCGCCTGGCATACGTACACCGAGCGCTTCCCCTTCGTCGCGGGAAGCGACCGACTCCGCGCCGCCCTGGAGCGCACCACCCTGTGGGAGCTGCGCCCCGACTGGCTGCGGCTCATCGACAACGGCCAGGGCTTCGGCCACAAGGAGGAGTGGCAGCGTCCCGAGGTCCCGTAAGGGCAGGCAGGGCCTACGCCCCGATCAGGAAGGCCCCGTAAGGGCGCGCAGGGCCTGCGGCCTCGACCAGGAAGGCGCCGTAAGGGTGGGCAGGAACTACGCCTCGACCAGGAAGGCCCCGTAAGGGCAGGCAGGACCTACGCCTCGACCAAGACCCGCCACCGCCCCGCGCGCATGCGCAGCACCAGGGTGGTTGCCGGGCGGCTGAGTATGGCCGCGCCGAGTGCCGCCACCGCCGCGCCCAGGGCGAGGCCGGCCGCCACGTCGTGCGGGTAGTGGACGCCGACGAACACCCGGGAGAAACCGGTCAGCAGCGCGACCGGCAGGGCTGCCCAGGCGGCGGCCCGCCAGGCGATGGTGATGCCGACGGCCAGTGCTGCCGCGATCGTCGAGTGGTTGCTGGGGAAGGACCAGTCGCCCACCGGCGGGCAGGGGATGATCGAGGCGGCCGCCCCCGCCACCGCGCGGCACGGGCGCTCCTCGTCCACCGCGCTCTTGACGACCTCGCTCACCAGATACGCGACGGCGGTGACCACCGGCACCAGCAGCGCGAGCGCGACGCTCCGGCCCGAGCCGCTGCGGGCCCGCCACCACCCCAGGGCCGCCACCGCCATCAGGAGGATCAGCCCGCCCTCGGTGCCGATGTCGGCCAGGGTGCGGAGCCAGTTGGGCGCGTCATGCGCCAGGTCGGTGACGTCGCGATAGAGATCCGTGCTGTTCATGATCACTGACGGTACGGACCGAGCCGGCCGCGCCACATCTGACGAACGTCAGGGGGTGCAACTGGCGAAAGTGAGGCCGGAGGGGAGCAGACCCCGCCTAACGGGGCATCAGGCCCGTTACGGCGGTAAACGCGGCCGCGAAGCCCGCTCCGGGCCGATCATGGGAAAAGTTGCAGCCGGATGCGGCGGGTAGTGGCCGGTGCGGCTACCGATCTCTCGTAGAGTTTCCGCGTGGGATCACTGCGCAATCCGATCGGGCCGCTTCCCTCCTCCATCTACTGGCGGCGGAGGGCCGTTGCGCTGGCCATCGTCGTACTGCTCACCGTTCTGGTCGTCTGGGTCCTCAACATGGGCGGGGACGGCGGCGCGAACGGCGAAGAGGGCAAGGGCGGTTCGCACGGCAGGGGGCCCGCGACGTCCATCACCCCCGGGCCCTCCTCCACCGGCCCGGCGATCACTCAGAAGCCGGGCGGGCGCGACGAGTCGGGCGCCGGCGTCGAGTCGGGATCGGACTCCGGTGCCGGCGGCGGTTCGGGTGCTTCGGGCGGCAGTGGTGGTTCCGGTGGCGGCTCCGGCGGTTCGGGTGGTTCCGGTTCGGGTTCCGGGAGTGGTCCGATCGGTCAGGGCTCCGGAAGTGCGGTACCGGCCGGTTCGTCGCTCCCCAACTGCACTTCCCCAGAGGTGGAGTTGACCCTGCACAGCGTCAAGGGCTCCTACTCCCCGGGCAAGCGGCCGACGTTCGAGCTGACGGTCAAGAACACCGCCGACGCGGCCTGCAAGGTGGACCTCGGCCAGAAGGCCGCGGTGGTCACCATCACCGACACCGCGGGCGACGACCCGGTATGGGCCTCGAACGACTGCCCGTCGGGCACCGCCCCCGCACTGCTGCAGGTGCCGGCCGAGGGCTCCGTGAAGCGCACCATCGCGTGGGACCGCCGCGCCAGTGGCCCGCGGTGCGCGACGCCGAGTTCGGCCACGGTGCCGGCCGGCAAGTATCTGATCGAGGCCGAGGTTCCGGGACTGAAGACGGCGCGTACGTCATTCGTCCTGGACAAGGACTGACGTCCGCGGTTGCGCCTTCGATAAGGACTTTCGACAAGGACTATCGGCAAGGACTGACGTCCGCGGTTGGGTCTTCCTCGGCCAGGTCTGACGTTCGCGCCTGCGCGTTCCTCGCCGAGGGCTGACGTCCGATTGCGCCTCCCCCGCCCGGGGTTGGCGTTCCGCGTTTGCGCCGTCCGGGCCGAGGGCTGAGCGGGGGGCGGGGGGCGGGGGCTGAGCCGAGGGGCGAACGTCCGGATGATCGCTCTCGGCGATTCCGCTGAGAGCGTGCGGCGCTGGCCCCGCCCGCGGCCGTCCGGCACAGTCGCCGACATGAAGCTACTGATGCTGGGTGGAACGGAGTTCGTGGGCCGCGCGGTCACCGAGGCGGCGCTGGCGCGGGGTTGGCAGGTGACGGTCTTCCATCGTGGGACCCACGCGCCGCCGCAGGGCGTGACCGCGCTGCACGGCGACCGGTCGGACGCGGCGGGCCTCGCGGCCCTGGAGGGCGGCGAGTGGGACGCCGTCGTCGATACCTGGAGCGGCGCACCCGCGGCCGTACGGGACACGGCGCGGCTGCTGGCCGGACGGGCCGGGACCTACGCGTACATATCCAGCCGGTCGGTGTACGCGTACCCGGCCGCGTACGGCCTCGACGAGGACGGCCCGCTGGTGGACGCGTCCGCCGACGCGACGGACGCCGACGACTACGCGGAGGCCAAGCGGGGCGGTGAACTGGCCGCGCTCGACGCCTTCGGGGACCGGGCGCTGCTGGTCCGCGCGGGCCTGATCATCGGGCCGTACGAGAACATCGGGCGGCTGCCGTGGTGGCTGGGCCGCATCGCCCGCGGTGGAACGGTCCTGGCGCCGGGGCCGCGTGACATGGCGCTTCAGTACGTCGATGTCCGTGACCTGGCCGAGTGGACGCTGGACGCGCTGGAGGCCGGGCGCGGGGGCGCGTACAACCTGCTGAGTGAGATCGGGCACGCCACCATGGGCGAGCTGCTGGAGAGCTGTGTGAAGGTCACCGGCTCGGATGCGGAGCTGCGCTGGACCGAGCCGGAGGACGTGCTCGCCGCCGGTATCGAGCCGTGGATCGAGCTGCCGGTGTGGCTGGCGCCCGGTGAGCTGCGGGATGCGTTCTACGGGGCGGATGTCGCCAAGGCGCTGGCGGCGGGGCTGCGTTGCCGCCCCGTGAGCGAGACGGTGGCGGATACCTGGTCCTGGCTGCGCTCCATCGGCGGGACGGCGCCGCAGCGTCCGGACCGGCCGGTGGTGGGGCTGGCGGAGGAGAAGGAGGCGGCGGCGCTGCTGCGGTAGGCGTCGGGGTGGGGCCGGGCCCGGCCCTAGGGGGCGGGGGAACAGATCCCGTAGGGGATGCGAGGGCCCCCTGCGGGGCCACAACGGAGCGGGGGCGGGCGGTATTCCCGCCGCTCGTCCCCCTCCGGGACGCGCCGCCGCCCGGGACGCGCCCGGGACACACCGGCCTAGGCGCACCGCTCCACGTCACACCGACCCGCGTCACGCGGCTCCGCGCCAGCCCGCTCCACGCCACGCCGCTCCGCGTCGCACCGCCCTCAGACGTACCTCTCCAAGATCGAAGACTCCGCCAGTCGCGACAGGCCCTCGCGTACCGAGCGGGCGCGGGCCTCGCCCACGCCGTCGACCGTCTGGAGGTCGTCGACGCTGGCCGCGAGCAGCTTCTGCAGGCCGCCGAAGTGGTCGACGAGGCGGTCGATGACCGTGCCGGGGAGGCGGGGGACCTTCGCCAGCAGGCGGAAGCCGCGCGGGAAGACCGCCGAGTCCAGCGTTTCGGGGGCGCCGCTGTAGCCCAGCGCGCGGGCCACGATGGGGAGTTCGAGCAGCTCGGTGTGGGTGAGCGAGTCGAGCTCGGAGAGTGCCTCGGCGACCGTGCGGGAGCGCTTGGCGGTGGGCTCGGGGACGTAGTCGCGTACGACCAGCTCGCGCTCGGGCTCCACGCCCGCGATCAGCTCTTCGAGCTGGAGGGCGAGGAGCCGGCCGTCCGTGCCGAGCTCGACGACGTACTCGGCGATCTCGGTGGCGATGCGGCGGACCATCTCCAGGCGCTGGGCGACCGCGGTGACATCGCGGACGGTGACCAGGTCCTCGATCTCCAGGGCGGAGAGGGTGCCGGCCACCTCGTCGAGACGGAGCTTGTAGCGCTCCAGAGTCGCCAGGGCCTGGTTGGCGCGGGAGAGGATCGCGGCGGATTCTTCGAGGACGCGGCGTTCGCCGTCCACGTAGAGGGCGATCAGGCGCATGGACTGGCTGACGGAGACGACGGGGAAGCCGGCCTGGATGGAGACGCGCTGGGCCGTGCGGTGGCGGGTGCCGGTCTCCTCGGTGGGGATGGAGGCGTCGGGGACGAGCTGGACGCCGGCCCGCAGGATCTTGGTGATGTCCTTGTCGAGGACCAGGGCGCCGTCGAGCTTGCACAGCTCGCGCAGGCGGGTGGCCGTGAACTCGACGTCCAGGACGAAGCCGCCGGTGCACATGGACTCGACGGTCTTGTCGAAGCCGAGGACGATCAGTCCGCCGGTATTGCCGCGGAGGATGCGCTCCAGGCCGTCGCGCAGTGCGGTACCGGGCGCGACGGCGCTCAGCGAGGCGCGCATCAGGCTCTCGGTGCCGGGGTTCCCACCGGACCTGCCGGGAGTCGATGCCCGGTCGTTGGCTGCCACTGCACTCCTCCGTCACACGGTCTGTCGGTCCGCAGGCCGCCCGGCCCTTGCTGTGGTTGACGTACCAGCGGAGCGTACGTGGCCGACAGGCAATTCTGCGGTGACGGGCGAGACCAGGGCAAAGTCTACCGGCGTACGCCCTCCTCCTGTGGGGCCTCCCGGCGCACCCGCTTGGGCAGCACCCTCAGCGCCTCTCCGACGTCGGCGACCTCCAGGACCCGCATCCCGTCGGGGATCTTGCCCGGGTCGGACGGGACCAGGGCGTGGGTGAAGCCGAGCCGGGCCGCCTCGGAGAGCCGGCGCTGGACGCCGGTGACCCGTCTGACCTCGCCGGCGAGGCCCACCTCGCCGATGGCGACCAGGTTCTTGGGCAGGGGGGTGTCGCTGGCCGCGCTGGCGAGGGCGAGGGCGACGGCGAGGTCGGCGGCGGGCTCGGTCAGCTTCACTCCGCCGACCGTCGCGCTGTAGATGTCGCGTTTGCCCAGGGCGCTGATCCGGCCGCGCTGCTCCAGGACGGCGAGCATCATCGAGACCCGGGAGGTCTCCAGTCCGGAGGTCGTACGCCGGGGGGAGGGAATCTGGGAGTCGACGGTCAGCGCCTGGACCTCGGCGACCAGGGGGCGGCGGCCCTCCAGCGTGACCGTCAGGCAGGTGCCGGGCACCGGTTCGGCGCGGCGGGTCAGGAAGAGGCCGGAGGGGTCGGCGAGGCCGGTGATCCCCTCGTCGTGCAGCTCGAAGCAGCCGACCTCGTCGGTGGTGCCGTAGCGGTTCTTGACGCCGCGCACGAGGCGGAGGCGGGCGTGCCGGTCGCCTTCGAAGTGCAGGACGACGTCGACGAGGTGTTCTAGGAGGCGGGGGCCGGCGATGGCGCCGTCCTTGGTGACATGGCCCACCAGGAGCGTGGACATGCCGCGTTCCTTGGAGGCGCGGATCAGGGCGCCGGCCACCTCGCGGACCTGCGCCATCCCGCCCGGAGCGCCTTCGATCTCGGGTGAGGCGACGGTCTGCACCGAGTCCAGGACGAGCAGGGAGGGCTTGACGGTGTCGAGGTGGCCGAGGACGGCGGAGAGGTCGGTTTCGGCCGCCAGATACAGATGGTCGTCGATGGCGCCGATGCGGTCGGCGCGCAGCCGTACCTGGCTCGCGGACTCCTCGCCCGTCACATAGAGCGTGCGGTGGGCTTCGGACGCGGACTTGGCGGCGGCGTCCAGCAGGAGGGTGGACTTGCCGACGCCGGGCTCGCCGGCGAGCAGCACCACGGCGCCGGGGACCAGCCCGCCGCCCAGTACCCGGTCGAGCTCGTCCACGCCCGTGGAGCGGGCGGTGGCCTGTCTGCCGTCCACCTGGCCGATGGGCAGCGCGGCCGTCGTGACGCGGCCGGGCGCGGTCGTGCGCACGGCGGGGGTGCCGCCGAACTCCTCGACGGTGCCCCATGCCTGGCACTCGGGGCAGCGGCCGAGCCACTTCGCTGTGGTCCAGCCGCATTCGGTGCAGCGGTAGGAGGGACGCTCCTTGCCCGACGTTTTACGCGTTGCCATGGAGTCACCGTAGCGGCGGGGTCTGACAACGCCCTCGGCCGAGCCGGTGCGGAGTCCTCTGCCGGGCTTTTGCAGGGGCAGGGGCAGGGGCAGGGAGTGAAGCCCTTCTGAGCTTTCTGAGCCCTCTGGGCCTTCGGAGCTTTCGGAGCCTGCTGAGGCCTCGTGGGGCGCGGTCCGTCGCCGCCGGTTGCGCCGACAGGGTGGCGCACGCCGCGTGCGACCCCGCCGGAATGGCATATTCCTGTCCCCTTTTGAGGGAGATGGTCACCCGTACGGGTTAAAAGTGTGCCGGGCGAGCAGGCCCCGCTGCATCATCCCCCTACCGTCGCCGGGGTGATGAGCAGCAGGCCCGAGCACCCCACGCACTCCACCGGCGCACACCGGTCGCGCGGCGACGCCCAGCGCCGGAGCCGGCCGCAGTCCGCCGAGCGGCCCGAGGCACCCGGCATGTCCGGCCAGTCCGGCCCGGGTGGCCAGTCCGGCCCGGGCGGCCTCGACGACGCCTACGAGCCGTATCTGGACGGGCTGTTCACCTACTGCCTGTCCGTGCTGTGCGAACACGACGCGGCGACGGCGGTGCTCGGCGAGATGCTCGCGCTCGCGGAGCGGCACCACGGCCGCCGCCCCGCCGACCCGGCGCTGCACCGGTCCTGGCTCTACGCCCTGGCCCGCTGGGCGTGCCTGCGCCGGCTCGCCGAGCGGACCGGGCCCGGCCGAAGGCCGGACACCCAAGCGGCCACCAGGTCGGGGATCACGCCGGGGACCAAGCCGGGCACCCCGTCGGGCAGCAAGCCGGGCGCGAAACCGGCCGGGAAGCCGGGCGGCGCACCGGACACCCCACGGGACACCCCACGGGACGCCGCATCGGCCCCCGTCGGCGAGGGCCATCCGCTCGCCGCACCCGAGAGCGCGGCCGCCCGCGACGCGGAGCGGCGGCAGCGGGAACTGGCCGCGCTGGCCTGGCCGGAGGCCGCCGGTACGACGCCCGAGCAGCGCGAGGCGCTGGAGCTGTCGGTGCGCCACCACCTCTCCGCCGACGAGGCCGCAGCGGTGCTCGGCGCCGACCCGATCGCCACCCGGGCGCTGCTGGCCACCGCGTCCTGCGAGGTCGAACGGACCAGGGCGGCGCTGGCCGTCGTCGAGTCCGGGCGATGTCGGGAGGTCGCGCGGCTGGCGGGCGACAGCCAGATGCTGCTGGGCGCGGCGCTGAGCCGGGAGCTGGTGCGCCATGTCGACGACTGCGCCGAGTGCCGCCGGACCGCCGAGCGGGCCGCCGTGCCGGGGGCCTGGCCCGGCACCGCACCGGTGGCCCGGGGCACGCTGCCGATGGTCGGCGCGCCCCGGGAGGCCGTGCTCGGTGCGCTGGCGGCGGCCCGGTGCTCCCGTTCGGGGCGCGCGGAGGGCGTGCCC
This sequence comes from Streptomyces sp. NPDC002446, assembly GCF_053595675.1. Classification (NCBI taxonomy): domain Bacteria; kingdom Bacillati; phylum Actinomycetota; class Actinomycetes; order Kitasatosporales; family Streptomycetaceae; genus Streptomyces; species Streptomyces sp. NPDC002446. The sequence continues at coordinate 14,074 of NZ_JBSFYC010000082.1, forward strand.
GGCGCCGGACGCGGTGGCCGGGCGAGGGGGGCAAACGGTTCTCCTCGCTACGACCGCAAGGGCTTCCCCGTCGGCGCCCCCACGGACCGGGCCGCCCGGCGCCGCAGGCTGCGCGCGCGGGCGCTGACCACCACCGTGGTCGCCACGGTGGTGGCGGCACCGGTGCTGGCCCTGTGGGCGGCCTACCGCGGCGCCCCCGCCACCGAGGAGGCCGCGGACGACTCGCCCGCGGTGACGGCCAGTGACGCGGAGAGCGGCGCGCAGCTGGGCGGCCGCCCGTACGAGAACGCCGGCAACGCCCGGACGAAGCCCGCGCCCTTCAGGCCCGGCGCCGGGATGCCCGATGTGTCCGTCGAGGTGGTCGGCGCGGACGGCACCCCGCTGCGGCCGGGCAACAGGGCCGGCCGGGCACAGAAGGGCCCGGGCCGGCTGACGGTCGCCGCGCAGCCCAGCGGCGGCACGACGGTCATCACGATCAGTGCCTCGGGCGGCGAGCCGGTGCGCTGGGCGGCCTCGGCCGGCGCGGCCTGGCTGCAGATGAGCCATACGGCGGGCTATCTGCGGCCGGGGCAGTCCACGACGATCACGGTCTATGTCGACCACGACCGGGAGCCCGCGGGGCACTGGCAGGCCCGCATCGCCATCGCGCCCGGCGGCACCGTCGTCACGATGGAAGGCTTCGGTACGACCGACCCGGCCCCCGGCACGCAGACCCCGACGCCCACCGACCCGGCACCGACCCCCTCGGACCCGGCGCCCACGCCCACACCGACCCCGACGGACCCGGCGCCCACGCCCACCCCCACGGCTCCCACCCCGACCCCGGCGCCGGCCGACCCCACGCCGGTCTCGACGCCGTCGAACACCCTGCGCCCGGCACGGTGAGCGAGCAGAAGACGGCCTGAGGTTCACGGACCGCAGGCCCACGACCTCCACACGGCTCTACGCCTCAGCCCACACGGCTCTACGACTCAGCGCCCTTCGCCGTCTTCTCGCTCGTCTCGCTCTTCTGGCTCTTCTCGTTCTTCTCGGGCTTCGCGGTCTTCGTCGGCTTGGCCGGCTTCGGATCCGCCGGATGCGGCGCCATCGGCAGCGTCGCCGCCAGCCGCTCCTCGCACAGCTCGGCGAGCTTGGCGTAGCCCTTCTTGCCCATCAGCTCGGTCAGCTCCGGCTTGTACGAGACGTACACCGGCTCGCCCGCGCCGTGCGCCGAGGTCGCGGACGTGCACCACCAGTGCAGGTCGTGGCCGCCGGGGCCCCAGCCGCGGCGGTCGTACTCGCCGATCGTGACCTGCAGCACCTGGGTGTCGTCCGGCCGGTCGATCCACTCGTACGTACGCCGGACCGGCAGCTGCCAGCAGACGTCCGGCTTGGTCTCCAGCGGTTCGCGGCCCTCGCGCAGCGCGAGGATGTGCAGCGAGCAGCCCGCGCCGGCCGCGAAGCCGGGGCGGTTCTGGAAGATGCACGAGCCCTGCCAGCGGCGGGTCTGCCGCTCGCCGTCGTCGTCCACCTCGACCCAGCCGGTCTCGGTGCCGACGTCGTGGAACTGCCACAGCTCGGGCGTGAGCCGTGCCACGTGCTGGGCCACCCGCTTCTCGTCGTCGTCGTCCGAGAAGTGCGCGCCGAGCGTGCAGCAGCCGTCGTCGGCGCGGCCGGCCTGGATGCCCTGGCAGCCGCTGCCGAAGATGCAGGTCCAGCGGGAGGTCAGCCAGGTCAGGTCGCAGCGGAAGATCTGCTCGTCATCGGCCGGATCGGGGAAGGTGACCCACGCGCGGGCGAAGTCGAGGCCGACCTCGTCGGCCGGTGACTGCGCCCCCGCAGCCGCCTGGGCGCGCCGCTTTTCTTCCTTCTTCAGCGCTTTTTCGTGCTTCGCCTTTTTCGTCTTTGCCACAGGTCCAGCGTACGGGGGTCCGCACAGCGTGGCGGAATTGCGGAATCCCCTCATTGCGCGAGTCCGGTGAGCGGCGGGCCGCGGGTGCGGACCGCGCCGTGAGGAGCACGCCGCCCGCGCAGTAGGTTTCCCCGTATGAGACTCGGTGTCCTCGATGTGGGTTCGAATACGGTCCATCTGCTGGTGGTGGATGCACACCCGGGCGCGCGCCCGCTGCCCGCCTACTCGCACAAGGCGGAGCTGCGCCTTGCCGAACTCCTCGACGAGGACGGTGCCATAAGCGAGGCCGGGGTGGAGCGCCTGGTGGCGACCGTCCAGGAGGCGCTGCAGGTGGCCGAGGACAAGGGTGTCGAGAGCGTGCTGCCGTTCGCCACGTCCGCGGTCCGGGAGGCGTCCAACGGAGACGCCGTACTGCGCCGGGTCGCCCTGGAGACCGGTGTCGAGCTGAAGGTGCTCTCCGGTGAGGACGAGGCGCGGCTCACCTTCCTCGCCGCCCGGCGCTGGCTGGGCTGGTCCGCCGGCCGGCTGCTGGTGCTGGACATCGGCGGCGGCTCGCTGGAGATCGCGTACGGCCTCGACGAGGAGCCGGACGTGGCGGTGTCGTTGCCGCTGGGTGCCGGCCGGCTGACGGCGAACCACCTGCCGGGCGATCCGCCGGACCCGGAGGACGTGCGCACGCTGCGCCGCCGGGTGCGGGCCGAGATCGCCCGGGTGGTCAGCGAATTCCGCCGCTACGGGACGCCTGACCAGGTCGTCGGCACGTCCAAGACCTTCAAGCAGCTGGCCCGGATCGCGGGTGCGGCGCGCTCGGCCGAGGGGCTGTACGTGCAGCGTGAACTGACCCACAAGAAGCTGGAGGAGTGGGTGCCGCGGCTGGCCGGGATGACCGTCAAGGAGCGCGCCGAGCTGCCCGGCGTGTCCGAGGGCCGGTCGCGGCAGCTGCTCGCCGGGGCGCTGGTCGCCGAGGCCGCGATGGACCTGTTCGGCGTCGAGACGCTGGACATCTGCCCGTGGGCGCTGCGCGAGGGCGTCATTCTGCGGCGGCTGGATCATCTGCCGTAGGGGTGGGGTGAAGGTGAGACTGGTCACGTCCGTGTGGTCCCTGGTGTCACGTGCGTCGCCCTTGTCCCACCAGCCCCGGGGCTGTCATGGAGTGGGGAGGGCCGTGGCGGTGCGGGGCCGTGGCCTGCCTCACCTCCTGCCCTGGGCGCAGGTGCGGCCCGTACGCTGTCCCTCGTGACAGAGCCAGTGGTGCGCATCCCGGATGCGAAGGTCGCGCTGTCCACGGCCTCGGTGTATCCGGAGTCGACGGCGACGGCCTTCGAGATCGCCGCGCGCCTGGGCTACGACGGCGTCGAGGTCATGGTGTGGACCGATCCGGTCAGCCAGGACATCGAGGCGCTGCGCCGGCTCTCCGACTACCACGGCGTACCGGTCCTGGCCGTCCACGCGCCGTGTCTGCTGATCACCCAGCGGGTCTGGTCCACCGACCCGTGGGTCAAGCTGCAGCGCGCCCGGAACGCCGCGGAGAAGCTGGGTGCCTCGACGGTGGTCGTGCACCCGCCGTTCCGCTGGCAGCGCAGCTACGCCCGGGAATTCGTCCGCGGGGTGTGGCGCATGGAGGGCGAGACCGACGTCCGGTTCGCCGTCGAGAACATGTACCCGTGGCGCTACCGGGACCGCGAGATGCTGGCGTACGCGCCGGACTGGGACCCCACGAACGACGACTACCGGCACTTCACGGTCGATCTGTCGCACACCGCCACCGCCCGCAACGACGCGCTGGAGATGGTGGCGCGGATGGGCGACCGGCTCGCGCACGTCCACCTCGCCGACGGCAACGGCTCCGCCAAGGACGAGCATCTGGTGCCGGGCCGCGGCAGCCAGCCCTGCGCCCAGGTGCTGGAGCGGCTGGCCGCCACCGGCTTCGACGGGCATGTGGTCGTCGAGGTCAACACCCGCCGCGCGATGTCGGCCGCCGAACGCGAGGCCGACCTGGCCGAGGCGCTGGCCTTCACCCGGCTGCACCTGGCGTCGCCGACCCGGGTGCCGGGTTCGTGAGCGAGCCCGACGACGGCACGTCCGGCCGGCCCGCCCGCCGCCGGGGGCGCCCGGCCCGTGCCGCCGCCGGGACCGGGCCCGGCGCCCGGGACCGGATCCTGGCCGCGGCCCGTACGGAGTTCGCCGAGCGCGGCTACGACAAGACCTCGGTGCGCGGGATCGCCAAGGCGGCCGGGGTGGACGCGGCCCTGGTGCACCACTACTTCGGCACCAAGGAGCAGGTCTTCGCGGCGGCCATCGAGCTGTCCTTCGCGCCCGCGCTGACCATGCCGGACGCCCTCGCCGGCGGCGGCGCCGACGAGGTGGGCGAGCGGATGGCCCGCTTTATGTTCGGGGTCTGGGAGAACCCGGTCAGCCGGCCGCCGCTGCTGGCGATCATGCGCTCGGCGCTGACCAACGACACCGCGGCGGCGGTGCTGCGCGGGCTCATCGAGCGCCGCATGCTGCAGCGGGTCGCGGGGGAACTCGACGTCCCCGACCCCGAGTTCCGGGTGCAGCTGGCCGCCGGTCACCTCATCGGCATCGCGCTCCTGCGCTATGTGATCAAGATGGATCCGGTGGCCTCCGCGGAGCCGGAGGAGATCATCGCGATGGTCGCGCCGACGCTGCAGAGGTATCTGACGCAGCCGTGAGCGCCGGGCCTGCCGTGAGCGCCGGGCCCGCCGTGAGCGCCGGGCCCGCCGTGCGCCGCCCCCGCCGTACGCCGCCCCCGCGGAACACGCCGCGCCCGCCCCGCTGTCCGCACTCCGGTCAGCCATCTCACATACCGGAGTCAGTGTCCGGATCTTGGATCAAGAGCGTAACCTCGGCTTCAGCTGCTCTATGACGCCGCCCGGCAGGCGCCAGGCCCCTGGCCCCGCCGGATCCGGCGGTCGTACGGACGAAAACCGAGGGAGTGACCATCGTGCCCGATCTGAGGTCCCGCACCGTTACCCATGGCCGCAACATGGCGGGCGCCCGCGCCCTTATGCGGGCCTCGGGCGTAGCGAGCGAGGACATCGGCAAGCCGATCATCGCGGTGGCCAACTCCTTCACCGAGTTCGTGCCCGGACACACCCACCTCGCCCCGGTCGGCCGGATCGTCTCCGACGCCATCCGGGCCGCGGGCGCGGTCCCCCGCGAGTTCAACACGATCGCCGTCGACGACGGCATCGCCATGGGGCACGGCGGCATGCTGTACTCCCTGCCCTCCCGCGACCTGATCGCCGACTCGGTCGAGTACATGGTCGAGGCGCACTGCGCCGACGCGCTGATCTGCATCTCCAACTGCGACAAGATCACTCCGGGCATGCTGATGGCCGCGATGCGGCTCAACATCCCGGTGGTCTTCGTCTCCGGCGGCCCGATGGAGGCCGGCCAGGCCACCCTCGTGGACGGCACGGTCCGCAAGCTCGACCTGATCAACGCCATCGTCGACTCGGTCAACGACAGCGTCTCCGACGAGGACGTGCTGCGCATCGAGGAGAACGCCTGCCCGACCTGCGGCTCGTGTTCCGGCATGTTCACCGCCAACTCGATGAACTGCCTGACCGAGGCCATCGGGCTGTCCCTGCCCGGCAACGGCTCGGTGCTCGCCACCCACACCGCCCGCCGCGCGCTGTACGAGAACGCCGGCCGTACGGTCGTGGAGATCACCAAGCGCTACTACGAGGACGGCGACGAGTCCGTCCTGCCGCGCAACATCGCCACCCGGGCCGCCTTCGAGAACGCCATGGCCCTCGACATCGCCATGGGCGGCTCCACGAACACCATCCTGCATCTGCTCGCCGCCGCCCAGGAGGCCGAGCTGGACTACGACCTCAAGGACATCGACGCCGTCTCCCGCCGCGTCCCGTGCCTGGCCAAGGTCGCCCCGAACGTCGCGCCCGGCGGCACGTACTACATGGAGGACGTGCACCGCGCCGGCGGCATCCCGGCCATCCTGGGCGAGCTCTACCGCGGCGGACTGCTCAACGAGGACGTGCACTCCGTGCACTCCGCCTCGCTCGCCGACCACCTCAAGACCTGGGACGTGCGCGGGGGTTCGCCCTCCGCGGAGGCCGTCGAGCTGTGGCACGCCGCGCCCGGCTGCAAGCGCTCGGCGACCGCCTTCTCGCAGTCCGAGCGCTGGGATTCGCTCGACGTGGACGCCGAGGGCGGCTGCATCCGCTCCGTGGAGCACGCCTACTCCGAGGACGGCGGACTGGCCGTCCTCAAGGGCAACATCGCCGAGGACGGCTGCGTCGTGAAGACCGCCGGCGTCGACGAGTCGATCTGGACCTTCGAGGGCCCGGCCGTGGTCTGCGAGTCGCAGGAGGAGGCCGTCGACAAGATCCTCGCCAAGCAGGTCAAGGAGGGCGACGTCGTCGTCATCCGCTACGAGGGCCCCAAGGGCGGACCCGGCATGCAGGAGATGCTCTACCCGACGTCGTTCCTCAAGGGCCGCGGCCTGGGCAAGGCCTGCGCGCTGGTCACCGACGGCCGGTTCTCCGGCGGCACCTCCGGCCTGTCCATCGGCCACGCCTCACCCGAGGCGGCGTCCGGCGGCACCATCGCCCTCGTCGAGGACGGCGACCGCATCCGCATCGACATCCCCGGCCGCTCGATCGAGCTCCTCGTCGACGACGCCACGCTGGCCGCCCGCCGTGAGGCCCTGGGCGGCGTCTACGCCCCCAAGTCCCGCCAGCGCAAGGTCTCGGCGGCGCTGCGGGCGTACGCGGCGATGGCGACCAGCGCCGACAAGGGCGCGGTGCGCGACGTGAACAAGCTGGGCTGAGCCCCGCGGCCACAGGGCCCCGCGCGCCGCGGCTTCCGGCGGGCGGGGCCCTTCGCTGAACGGCCGCTGTACGGCCGGTCCCGGCGGCCTACCAGCGGGACGGGTCCGCGGTGTCCGCCGCGAAGACCGTGCCGTCCGGCGCGGCCGCATAGATCCGGCCCCGCCCCGCGTCCGCCACCGGGGCGGGCAGGGTCTCCAGGAAACCGTTGTGCCGGCTCGCCGCCAGCCGCGCCCTGGTCTGCCCGAGCAGCGCACCGGAGCGGGTGTCCACGGCCAGCAGCCGCCCGTCCGCCGCCGTGAAGTACAGCCGTCCGCCGCTCACCACGGGCGCCGAGCCCCGGCTGACCGAGGTCTCGGTGTCCCAGGTGCGCTCCCCGAGGGCCTGCAGCCGGCCGCCCTCGGCCAGCACGTAGACCGTCTCGCCGCTCACCACGGCCGCCACCGGGCCGTCGAGCGGCGCGCCGAGCGGCAGGCGGCGGGTGCGCCCGGTGTGCGGGTCGTAGCGGACGACGCCGGTGGTGACGTAGGGGCGCCGGGGGTCGACGGCGGTGAAGTAGAGCGCCCCCGAGGAGCCGGCGCCGGCCAGTGTGAGCGAGCCGGGCAGCCGCCGGGACCAGCGCACCGAGCCGTCCTCGGGGTCGATCGCGGTGACCGGGGTGCTGGTGCCGTCGACGGCACCTACGGCGTAGGCGGTACGGGCGTCGCCGAAGGCGCGGAGGGTGGCCGCCGTGATCCCGGCGAAGGGCTTGCGCCAGCGCTGCCGGTGGGTCGCGCTGTCGAGGGCGGTGACCGTGCCGTCGCCGGTGGCGAGCAGGACGCGGTCGCCGAGGACCGCCGCCCCGCCCTCGTAACCGGACAGGTCCTGGCTCCAGCGGGTCGCGCCCTTCCCCCGCGCCGACGCGTCCAGCGCCTCCAGCTTCCGGTTGTCGGGCGACCAGACGTACAGCAGGCCGCCGGAGACCACCGGCGCCGCCGGCGGGGAGTCCGTGGTGGCGTGGACCGGGGCGGTGCGCAGCCACGTCCGGGCCCCGGTGCGGGCGTCGAGGCGGGCGGCCCGCACTCCGGACTGGACGCAGTAGACGGCGTCCGGCCCGGCCGTGCAGAACGGCATCTCGGAGCGGTGGCCGCCGGGCCGCTCGGCGAGCGCGGCGTGCCAGGGGCGGAAGCCGTCCGCGGCCCGCGGATGGGTCTGCAGCGCCGGGTCGCCGCCCGCCGCCCCGGACGACAGGGCCCGTACGCCCGCGAACCCCGCGGCCCCGGCGACCAGCAGCGCCGCGGCGGCCCACAGCGGCCATCGCCGGCGGGCCTTCGGGGCGCCGGTGCCCGCGCCGGCACCGGCCGCCTCCGGACCGGGGCCGGTGCCCGGGTCGGCGGCGTCCTGCGGGCCGGCCGGGCGGGCGCGGACATGGGTGGTCTCGGCGCGCGCGGGGGCCGCCGCGGCGTCCGGCGGCTGCCGCTGGGCGGGGATCCGGGCGCCCGGTGCCGCCCCCGCGGGCAGCGGGCCCGGCGGCTGCGCGGTGAGGTACGGCCGCGCGGGGACGGCCGGCAGGTCGAGCGCCGGCTCGGTGTGCAGCTCGGTGTGCAGCAGCGCCATCAGCTCGCCCGGCGTCGGCCGGTCCGCCGGGTCCTTCGCCAGGCAGCTGCCGATCAGCGGCGCCAGCTCCTCCGGCACCCCCGCCAGATCCGCCTCGTCGTGCACCACCTGATACGCCACCAGGTACGGGCTCTCCGAGTCGAACGGGCCGCTGCCGGTCGCCGCGTGCACCAGCACCGACCCCAGCGCGAACACATCCGCCGCCGGGCCCACCTCGCGCGGCCGCTGGAACTGCTCGGGCGCCATGAACGGCGGCGTACCGATCAACTTGCCGGTCTCGGTGCGCATTTCACTGTCCGACGGCCGCGAGATACCGAAATCGATCACTTTCGGGCCGTCGGGGGCCAGCAGCACATTTCCCGGTTTGAGGTCGCGGTGCACCACCCCGGCGCGGTGGATGTCGCGCAGCGCCTCGGCGAGACCGGAAGCCAGTCGGCGGACCTCGGCGGGCGGCATCGGGCCGTTCCGCTTCACATGGTCGGAAAGCGTCGGGCCGGGAATGTGCAGGGTCGCCATCCAGGGGCGTTCGGCATCCGGATCCGCGTCCACGACGGGTGCCGTGAAGGCCCCGCTGACCCGCCGCGCGGCCGCCACCTCCTGCCGGAACCGCCCCCGGAACTCGGGGTCCTGGGCGAATTCGGCGTGAATGACCTTGACCGCGAGTTGCAGCCCCGAGGACGAGCGCGCCACATGCACCACGCCCATACCGCCGGAGCCGAGCCGTGCCTCCAGGCGATATTGACCGGCGTATTCCGGACGCTCCGCTTCCGGGCCGGCCCCGGAATCACGCAGCGGCGGCATCGCTCCACCCCCGTGTCCTACCCTGTGCAATTCGGTCGCAGGTGCGACGCGCGGAGCCTAGTCGATGACACGTACGAGATGAATGAGGCTTGCTAGCGTGCCGGATGCACGTCCGAAAACGAACGTTGCCGCCGGCGGCGAAAGGCAGCGCCGCACATAACGGCAGCACGGCAATCACCCATCACGGCAACCACCAATCACCAACGGGGGAACACGAAATGACGACGCAGGACGAGCATCGCTTCTGGGACCTGGACGCGATCGCGGGGAACCTGGACGACGACGCGGACACGGGTGCCGCGGAGGGCGGCGCCGACGGGGCCGCACCGGCCGCCCTGGCGGCCAGTGCCCGCCGCTCCTTCCAGGTCGCGCCCGGCCACCGCCTCAAGGTCCGCAAGGGCCCCAGCACCGCCGCCGCGGTCGTCCGGGTGCTGGCGGAGGGCGCCTGGATCCAGATCAACTGCCAGCGCCGCGGCCAGCGGGTGAGCGGCCCGTACGGCACCACGGACATCTGGGACAACATCGCCCCCGGCCAGTTCGTCTCCGACGCCTACGTCAAAACGGGCAGCAGCGGCCCGGTCGCGCCGAAGTGCACCAGCTGAGAGCCGGGCACCCGCACCGCCCGCAGACTCCGCCGCCGCCCGCCACCGGGGCGGGCCGCCCCGCGCGGGGATAATCGAGGCCATGAGCGACGAGCAGACCCCCGCCCGGAGCCCGGAGCACGACGGCCCCGAGCCGGAGGAGATCCGGTTCTTCGGCACCACCTGGGTCCACCACGACGGCGGCTACGCCCTGCGCAGGGCCGGCGTCGCGGCGGGCTCGCTCGCGCTCGCCGCGGCCGGCGCGGTCGTGCTGCGCTTCGCGTTCCAGGGCCTGGAGATCGCCGCCGTCGGCCCGTTCGTCGGCATCCTGGTCGTCGCCGGCTTCGCCGTCTGCAGCGCCCTGGCCTTCCGCCGCACCTGGGACGGCTTCGTACGCCGCCCCGAACGCTCCCCGGGCTCTTCGCGAGCGGGCGACGCCCCCTCCCCCTCCGCCACGTCCGGGCAGAGCCTGATGCTGATCGGCTTCATCGGCTCCCTGCTCGCCTACTTCTGCCGCAGCCTCGTCGAGGCCCCCGGCGAGCGGCTGCACCGCGCCGAGTACACGGCGGCCCGCGAACGCCACGAGCGCCGCCGCAGCACCCGCACCGGCAACCCGGCCGCGAAGAACGCGAGCAGCGCGAAGAACGGGAGTAGCGCGAAGAGCGCGAGGAGCGCGAAGAAGGGTGCGGGCAAGCGCCGTTAGGGCGTCCGGGGGGAGGCGCGGCGGCGGTGCCCTCGGTCAGCCCCGCGGCACACCGGGCGGCCAACGGGCCGCGTCTTCCGGCCCGTTGGTCGGTCAGGGACCCCTCCCGTGGTGCAGGGTGGCCGTATGACCCACGCTGCCCGCCGTCCCCGCCCAAAGGAGCCGCAGCGGCCCCCGCGGCCCTCCGCGCCGCCGGCCCCCGCCCGGCTCGCCCGCTCCTTCGACGCCGTGGCTGCCCAGTACGCGGCGGCCCGCCCCGGATATCCGCCGGCCCTGTTCGACGCCGTCGAGGAGCTGGCCGGGCGGCCGCTGGCCGGGGCGCGGGTGCTGGACGTCGGGGCCGGAACCGGTATCGCCACCGGGCTGCTCACCGCGCGCGGCGCCCGGGTCACCGCCGTGGAGCCCGGCGCCGGGATGGCCGCCGAGCTGCGTACCGCACACCCGGGCACCCGGCTCGTCCGCGCACTCGGCGACGCGCTGCCGTTCGCCGACGACGCCGGCTTCGACCTCGTCGGCTACGCCCAGGCCTGGCACTGGACCGACCCGGCGCGCTCGGTCCCGGAGGCCATGCGGGTGCTGCGGCCCGGCGGCGCGCTCGCCCTGTGGTGGAACATCCCCGACCCGGGCGTCGCCTGGGCCGCCGAACAGGAGGCCCGCCTCGCCCGCCGGCTCCCCGGCTACCACGCCCACAGCGTGGCACCACAGGCCCCCGACCTGATCCGCGGTCTCGGCCTCGGCCTGCGCCCCGTAGCGCGCGTCCTGCACTGGACCCGGCGGGTCCCCCTCGACACCCACCTCGCGATGCTCGGCAGCCGCTCCTACTTCGCCGCGATCGGCCCGGCGGCCGCCGCCCCCGTCCTCGCGGACGAACGCGCCGCCCTCCTGGACGTCTTTCCCGACGGCACCGTCGAGGAGGCCTACGCGCTCGACCTCACCGTCACACTCCGGCCGCCCGCCTCGTCATAAGCCCGCACCTGCGGCGGACGGCGCCGCGTACGACACCGAAGGAGCGGGCCATGACACGCCTTCACCGTCCATGACGGGCGGATCACCGAGGTGGACGCCGTCATCAACCCGGACAAGCTCGGCCACCTCGGCATCCTCGACCACTGGTGAGACGCCCGAGGACGCGGCCACTGCCTCGGCCCCTGCGCCCCGCTCAGTACTCCCAGTCCGGCTTGCCCTTGCCGTAGAGCCAGTCGGCGAACAGATCGGTCAGATCCACGTCCGTGCGCGCCTCGCAGAAGGCGATGAAGTCCTTGGTGTCGGCGTTGGCGTGGCGGTACTCGGCGGGCCACTCCTTGAGGATCTTGAAGAACGTCTTGTCGCCGACGGCCTTGCGCAGCTGCTGGAGCACCATCGCGCCCCGCTCGTAGACGGGCGTCCCGGTCACGTTCTTCGCCTTGCCGGGCTTGCCCGGCGGGAACTCCCAGCGCTCGGTGTCCGCGCCGTCCTCGTAGAGCGCGGCGAACTGCTGCTGCGGCGTCCGGCCGCCCTCGTGCTCCTCCCACAGCCACTCGGCGTAGGTCGCGAAGCCTTCGTTGAGCCAGGTGTCCTGCCAGGTCTTCGGCGTCACCGAGTCGCCGAACCACTGGTGGGCCATCTCGTGCACCACGGTCGCGGTGTCCGGCGCCCCGGCGTAGACCGGCTTGGTCTGGGACTCCAGGGCGTACCAGTCGATCCGCTCCGGGGTGCGGTCGACGATCGCGCCCGCCGAGGAGAAGGGGTAGGTGCCGAACAGCCCGCTCTCCCACTTGATGATCTCCGGCAGCCGCTCCAGCGGCCCCTTGCTCGCCTTCTCCTCCGCCGGGTCCACCGCGACGTACAGCGGCAGCCCGTCGGCCGTACGGGACGTGCGGACGTTGAACCTGCCGATGGTGGCGGTGGCGAGGTAGGTGGCCATCGGCTGCGGGTTGTGCCAGCGGAAGGTGGACTTCCCCTTGGCGGTCTTCGACGAGCGCAGCTCCCCGTTGGCGACGGCGGTGTAGCGCTGCGGCACGGTGATGGTGAAGTCGTAGGCGGCCTTGTCCCCCGGGTGGTTGTTGCCGGGGAACCACGTCATGGCCCCGGCCGGCTCACCCGAGACGAACGCCCCGTCGGCGGTCTTGACCCACCCTTCCGTCGACCCGTCCGGGTCCTTCATCTCCTGCGGAGTCCCGCTGTAGTCGACGGTCGTACGGAACCGCGCGCCCTTCGCGATCCCCCCGGCCGGCGTCACCGTCAGCTTGTGCCCCTTGCGGGAGAACACGGCGTCCTCGCCGTCGACCCGGACGGCGGACACCCGCAGCCCCTGCAGATCCAGCTTGAACGAGCGCAGGTCCTGCTGGGCGCGGGCGGTGATCTCGGCGGTGGCGTCCAGGTGTCGGCGCCGCACGTCGTAGTCGAGATCGAGCCCGTAGTGGCTGACCTGATAGCCGCCGTTGCCGAGCGCCGGGAAGAGCGGGTCGCCCACCCCGCCGCTGCCCGCCGCCCCCGTGGCACTCACGGCGGCGCTTGTGCACGAGGACAGCAGCAGGGCGACGGACAGCGCGGCGGTCGCGCCGCAGCAGCGAAGGGGCCGACGGTTCACAGCGCTCCTCGGGTCGGTGATCACAAGCTCCCCGACCCTACGGTCATTTCCGCTGCTACGCCCCTCCGTTACCGGTTGCGGCACATTACGGGGCGGTGGATGACGCGGTGCGCCGCGCGGTCCCCTCCGGGCCGTGGCGCTGCTCCTCCCAGTTGCCGAGCGCGGCCGCACACGCGTGGTCGAGATGGCGCAGCCCGGACAGGTCCAGCTCTACCTCCCGGTCCCGGGGCAGCGCCTCCAACTGGTCGAGGAGCTTGGGCAGCCGCAGGAAGGTGGCATTGCCGAGGGCCCGTACGCGGACGGGGCGACGGGGGCCGTACACGGGCGCCCCCTCGGGCTCCTCCAGTCCCACGATCTCCAGGTGCACCTGCGAGGTCTCCCACGCCGACTTGGCGATCGCCATCAGCAGCCCCAGCAGCACGCCCTCGAACATGTTGGTGGCCACGATCGCCACCGCGGTCGACGCCAGCACCACGGCCTCCCCCCGGTGCTCCCGCCACAGCGGGCGCCACTCCTTCACCGGGAGCAACTTCCACCCGGCGTGCACCAGTACGCCGGCCAGCGCCGCGATCGGAATCGCGCCCAGCGCCGCCGGGAAGGCCGCCGCGAAGAGCAGCAGCCACACCCCGTGCAGCACCCGGGAGGCCTTCGTCCGCGCCCCGGCCCGCACGTTCGTGGCGCTGCGGACGATGACCGCGGTCATCGGCAGCGCACCCAGCAGCCCGCACACCGTGTTGCCGGCGCCCTGCGCCATCAGCTCCTTGTCGTAGTCGGTCTTCGGCCCGTCGTGCAGCCGGTCCACCGCGGCCGCGCTGAACAGCGACTCCGCCGACGCGATCAGGGTGAAGGCGAGCACGGTGCCCAGCGCACCGGCCACCGCCCCCGCCTCCGCCAGCCGGGCGAAGTCCGCCCCGCCCGGTGGCTGTACGACGTCCAGCAGGCCCTGCACTTCGACCCGCGCCACCCGCAGGTCCCAGACGAACACCCCGGCGGTCGCCAGCGCCACCGCCACCAGCGGCGCCGGCAGCACCCGTGCCGCGCTGCGCCACCGCGGCCACAGCACCAGCAGCGCGATGGTCGACGCGCCGATGGCCAGCGCCGTCAGCGCCTCGCTGGACCCGGCGGTGTCCGCCGCGAGCCCGGGCAGCCCGGCCAGATTGGCCGGCCCGCCGCCCGGCGCCTCGGCGTCCGCCAGGGCGTACAACTGCCCGGCGATCAGCACCAGTCCGATGCCCGCGAGCATCCCCTGGACGACCGCGACCGAGATGGCCCGGAACCAGCGCCCCAGCCGCAGCGCCCCCATGGCCAGCTGCAGCACGCCGGCGATCAGCACCAGCGCGCCCAGCGCGCCGAGGCCGTACTCCTGCACGGCCTCGTAGACCAGCACGGTCAGCCCGGCGGCCGGCCCGCTGACCTGCAGGCTGCTGCCCGGCAGCAGACCGGTGAGCAGACCGCCGACGATCCCGGTGACCAGGCCGAGTTCGGCCGGCACCCCGGACGCGACGGCCACCCCGACACACAGCGGGACGGCGACGAGGAAGACGACGAGAGAGGCGGTGAAGTCGGCGCGCCAGACGGCGAACGAAGTCCGCGGCGCCGAGCGGGCGGAGCGGGGGGCAGAAGCAGGTATGGACTGCCGGGACGGGCGGTGGCGGGCAACACGGAACCTACGCATGAGCATGCCTCCAGCGAGTGCGAGATGCGGTGGCGCACGCACGAGCACGAGCACAGGCCCGGCTACGGGCACGTGCACAGGCTTGGGTGCGGGCACGACAAGCAGGCGCACGGGGCCCGGTCGGCCTGCTGTCGCCGGCCGCCGCGCGGCGCCGTGCGGCGCGCGCCATGAAGGGTGATGCGAGATGACGGCTGGATCCGTCGGATGCGCGGGCCGGGGAAGACCCTGGGGCAGCTCTCCGCTCTCAGCAGCGGAAGACGAGGTGCTGGACCGGCAGTTCGCCCGATCTCGACACGGGCACCGCCTGGCGGCCGGTCAGCGGCGCGGCCACCGCCGACCCGCCTGCGGTGCGGGCGGGAGCGGCGGTCGACACGGGCGTGCCCGGCGGGGCGGGCGCGCAGACCGTGGCCGCGGAGCGGCCGCCCCGGCGCGGTTGACAGCGGCCGGAGACGATCTCCGGGTCCTCGGCGGGGTCCGACGCGACCGGGGCGGCGCCCTCGGAACCGGCGCCGGAGGAGCTGTTCCTGGCGGGCGCGGCCGCCGCGGCGCCTCCGTACGCGCCGTCGGCGGCGGTCGGCAGGGCCAGCACGACGGCCAAGAGGATCAACAGAAGCCGGCCGAGGCGGCCGACCTGCTGGATCTTCGCCATCGTCGCCCCTTCCGGCGCGGCTGGACAGGTCACCCCATTGTGTCGAGCCGGACAGGCCGCACCGCAACTCGATATGTAACCGCCCTGTAAACGTGGGGTTATCGGACAGGACGGAACGCTTCCGTTCGCGCCGGCGACCGCCGGAGCGCGCTCCAAGCTTCAACGCGCTGTATCCCGCGCCACTGCGCCGCGTTGTCACTCGAATGGCCTAACCCTTGACGCGCCACCTTGCCCGGCCCATTATTCATCGCATGATGAATTATGGTGACGGCGGCGCCACCGGCCCCGCCGTCCACGCCCGTGACCTCACCGTCGTCCGCGGCGGCCGCACCGTCCTCGACGCCCTCACCTGCCACCTCCCGCGCGGCCGGATCACCGGCCTGCTCGGCCCCTCCGGCTGCGGGAAGACCACCCTCCTGCGCGCCGTCGTCGGCACCCAGGCCCACGTCACCGGCACCCTCGAAGTCCTCGGTCACCCCGCGGGCGACCCCCGGGCACGCGCCCGCACCGGCTACGTCACCCAGCACCCGTCCGTATACGACGACCTCACCGTCCGCCAGAACCTCGACTACTTCGCCGTCGTCCGGCACCCCGGCCGGGCCGCCCGCGACCGCCGCCGCGAGAGCGTCGCCCGCGCCCTCGCGGACGTCGACCTCACCCGCCACGCCGACGCCCTCGCCGGCCGCCTCTCCGGCGGCCAGCGCAGCCGCGTCTCCCTCGCGGTGGCCCTCCTCGGCGCCCCCGAACTCCTCGTCCTCGACGAACCCACCGTCGGCCTGGACCCCGTACTCCGCCGCGACCTGTGGCACCTCTTCCGCACCCTCGCCGCCGACCGGGGCACCACCCTCCTGGTCTCCTCCCACGTCATGGACGAGGCCGAGCGCTGCGACCGCCTCCTGCTGATGCGCGACGGCCGCTTCCTCGCCGAGGACACCCCGCACGCCCTGTGCGAGCGCACCGGCGCGCCCACCGTCGAGGCCGCCTTCCTCCACCTCGTCGACGAGGCCGCCGGCCGGCACACCACCACCACGACCACCGAGGAGCCGGCCCGATGACCACCACCGCACCCGCCGCGGCCCCCCGCAGGACCACCGCGCCGCTCTCCCCGTCGCGCACCCTCGCCACCGCCGCCCGGGTCCTGCGCCAGCTGCGCCACGACCCGCGCACCCTCGCGATGATGCTCGTCGTCCCGTGCGTGATGACCGCCCTGCTCCGCTACGTCTTCGACGCCCGCCCGGAGGCCTTCGACGGCATCGGGGCCGCCCTCCTCGGCATCTTCCCGATGATCACGATGTTCCTGGTGACCTCCATCGCCACCCTGCGCGAACGCACCTCGGGCACCCTGGAACGCCTGCTCGCCATGCCGCTCGGCAAGGCCGACCTGATCGGCGGCTACGCCCTGGCCTTCGGCCTGCTGGCCGTCGTCCAGTCCGCCCTCGCCACGGCCCTGTCCCTGTGGGTCCTCGGCCTCGACATCACCGGCTCGCCCTGGCTGCTCCTGCTCGTCGCCGTCCTGGACGCCCTCCTCGGCACCGCCCTGGGCCTGTTCGTCTCGGCCTTCGCCGCCTCCGAATTCCAGGCCGTCCAGTTCCTGCCCGCCGTCCTGATGCCCCAGCTCCTGCTCTGCGGCCTGTTCACCCCGCGCGACACCATGCACCCGGCCCTCGAAGCCCTCTCGGACGTCCTGCCGATGTCCTACGCCGTCGACGGCATGAACGAGGTCCTCCAACACCCCGACATCACCGGCGACTTCCTCCGCGACACGCTCGTCGTCGCCGGCTGCGCCCTGTTCACCCTCGCCCTCGGCGCCGCCACCCTCCGCCGCCGTACGAGGTGACACCGTCTTGGCCCTCGGAACGCGGCCGCCCCGCACACCCCCCAGGTGCGAGGATGACGGCGTAACCGACCAGGCACCACCGGCGAGGTGAACCGCAGCATGACCCAGAAGGTCGCCGTACTCGGCACCGGAAAAATCGGCGAAGCCCTGCTCAGCGGAATGATCCGAGGCGGCTGGGCGCCCTCCGACCTCCTGGTCACCGCCCGCCGCCAGGAGCGCGCCGAGCAGCTGCGCACCCGCTACGGCGTGGAGGCCGTCAGCAACGCCGAGGCCGCCAAGTCCGCCGACACCCTCATCCTCACCGTCAAGCCGCAGGACATGGGCACCCTCCTGCGGGAGCTCGCCCCGCACGTCCCCGCCGACCGCCTGGTCATCAGCGGCGCAGCCGGCATCCCCACCTCCTACTTCGAGGAGCGCCTGACCGCCGGCACCCCGGTCGTCCGGGTCATGACGAACACCCCCGCCCTCGTCGACGAGGCGATGTCCGTCATCTCCGCCGGCAGCCACGCCAGCGCCGCCCACCTCACCCTCGCCGAGGAGATCTTCTCCACCGTCGGCAAGACCCTCCGCGTCCCCGAGAGCCAGCAGGACGCCGCCACCGCCCTCTCCGGCTCGGGCCCGGCCTACTTCTACTTCCTCGTCGAGGCCATGACCGACGCCGGCATCCTCCTCGGCCTGCCCCGGGACAAGGCCCACGACCTCATCGTCCAGGCCGCCATCGGCGCCGCCGTGATGCTCCGCGACAGCGGCGAACACCCCGTCAAACTCCGCGAGAACGTCACCTCCCCGGCCGGCACCACCATCAACGCCATCCGCGAACTCGAAAACCACGGCGTCCGCGCCGCCCTGATCGCCGCCCTGGAAGCCGCCCGCGACCGCAGCCGCGAACTGGCCACCGGCAACGGCTAGGCCACCCCACGGTGGGGTCGCCGGCCCACACACCGGCCACCCCACCGGCCCCGCGCCTACGCCAGCAGCCCCACGGCCCGATACGCCGCATCCACCCGCGGCCTGGCCAGCCCCCGAGCCCGCTCCGCACCCACCCGAAGCACCTCCTCCACATACGAAGGATCCGCGGCCAGCTCCGCATGCCGCTTCCGCACCGGCCGCAGCCCCTCCACCACCACCTCCGCCGCGTCCTTCTTCAACGCCCCGCGTGTCCCGTACGCCAGGATGTCCACCGCCCTCAGCACCGGACGGGTCAGCAGCGACAGCGGCACACTCCCGCCCCGCGCCCGCTCCCGCGCGGCCTTCTCCTCGTACTGGATCACGCTCCGCACCTCCCCCTCGGAGGCCGTGCACTCCATCAGATACGACAGCCGCACATGCTCATCCACCTGGCTCTGCACAAACACCGTGCACAGCTCCGGATCGAGCCCCGCCGCCAGCAGCAGCGTTGCGACCCACCGCCGCATCGCCCCGAGATAGTTCCCCGGCCGGCTACGAGAGGGGGATACGCGAACGGCCGCCGAAGCGGCGGCCGTGGTCATGCATGCGCTGGTCGGCCGCCGTCAGGCGAGCCACCACTGCTGTACGAGCGCATGCGTAGTCATGGGGCCCAAGCTACTCGGCAACCCCCTGCCCGGCACGGGTTTGAACAACCCCACCCCCTCGTGTAGTGTCCTCCGAGTTGCCACGGAGCCGACCGGCCCCAGGCAACCATCCCGCCGCTTCGCGGCACACCACTACTGCACGGCCCCTCACCGGGAAGAATTTTGGCATGCCGGAATTCGGACCGCGGCGCGATTATGTGCCGACGAGGAATTCCGCTAAAGTAGTGATCACGCCGAAAGGCGCGAACAAACCCCCTCCGACGGGGAATCGGAAACAAATTCGGACCGGCAACGGAACGAAAGCGGATCTGATAGAGTCGGAAAGGCCGAAAAGCGAAAGCCGAACG
>NZ_JBSFYC010000083.1:0-33062 GCF_053595675.1 Streptomyces sp. NPDC002446
TATCGGTGACCTAGAGCACGGGAAGACTTGATGTGTGAGACTGGGTTGGTGCGCGAAGACGGAAAAATCACGGTATTCCTGCTCCCCGCCCGCGGCGGGACGGGTTACTTGACCGAACCCGCCATGATCCCCTGCACGAAGTGCCGCTGGAACACGAAGAACACGATCAGCGGTACGACCAGGGACAGGAACGCGCCGGGTGCCAGCACCCCGATGTTGCTGCCGAACTGCCGCATCTGCGACTGGAGCGCCACCGTCAGCGGCTGCGAGGCGTTGTCGGCGAAGAGCATCGCGACCAGCATGTCGTTCCAGACCCACAGGAACTGGAAGATGGCCAGGCTGGCGATGGCGGGCCGCCCCAGCGGCAGCACCAGCTGGGAGAAGATCCGCCACTCCCCGCCGCCGTCCATCCGCGCCGCCTCCAGCATCTCCTTGGGGATCTCCGCGAAGTAGTTGCGCAGCAGGAAGATGGCGAACGGCAGACCGTACGCGGTGTGGAAGAGGATCACGCCCGGTATGGAGCCGAACAGGCCGAGCGCCCCGAACAGCTTGGCCACCGGCAGCAGCCCGATCTGGATCGGCACCACGAGCATGGCGACCACCACCAGGAAGATCCAGTCCCGGCCGGGGAACTCCATCCAGGCGAAGGCGTATCCGGCCAGCGCGGCGATCACCACGACGGCCAGGGTGGTGGGCACCGAGATCAGCACGGTGTTCCAGAAGGCCTGGACGATGCCCGAATCCTGCAGCAGCGCCGCATAGTTGTCGAGCGACAGCTGGCCGGGCGAGGTGAAAGCGGTCCACCAGCCACTGCTCGCATTCGCCTCCTCCGTACGGAGCGAGGACAGGAACAGGCCCGCGGCCGGAGTGAGCCAGACCAGCCCGACGACGACCAGAAGCAGCTGGATCGCGCCGCGGCTGAGCCACTTCGCCGGCCGCGCGCCCGCCCGCTTGCGGGGCGCGGCGGTTCCCTGGACGGTGGTCATGACTGGCTCCTGCGGAAGCGTCGGACGTTGAGGATCATGGCCGGGACCACCAGGAGCAGCAGCAGGACGCCGAGGGCGCTGCCCAGCCCCTGGTTGTTGCCGCCGCCGAAGGACACCAGCCACATCTGCAGGGCCAGGACATTGGCGTCCTGCTGTACGGGGCCGGGGGCGATGATGTAGACGAGGTCGAAGACCTTCATCACGTTGATCACCATCGTCACGAACACCACGCCCAGGACGGGACCGAGCAGCGGCACGGTGATCCGGCGGAAGACCTGCCACTCGTTCGCGCCGTCCATCCGCGCGGCCTCCAGGACGTCCCGGGGCATCGCGGAGAGTCCCGCGCCGATGAGGACGAGGGCGAAGCCGGTCCAGATCCACATGTAGGCGCCGATGATGGCGGGGGTGATGAGGGCCGGGCCGAGCCAGGAGATGCCGTCGTACGGCGGGGCGAAGTCCTTGGCGGGCAGCTGGACGGCGTAGGAACCGGGGGACAGGCCGGTCAGCCGGTAGGAGCCGTCCGCCGCGGTGGTGGCGGTGGCCGCCACCTTGCCGCGGGAGTCGACCGCCTGGACGGAGAGCTGGGGCAGTCCCCGCTCGGCGCGGTCCACGGTGCCGGGTGTGCCGCCACCGCCGGGGGTGAAGTCGAGGTAGACGACACCGCGCAGTTCGCCGTCGCCGGCCGGGGACTTGGCGGCCGGTGCGGCGGGCCGCGCCTGCGCCGGCATGTCCTTGGGCGCGACGCCGACCAGGCCGAGGTTGACGGTGTGTCCGGGGGAGGTGCGGTGGGCCGTGCGGTAGGAGCCGTCCCGGTCCTTGGTCAGCTGCTTGTCCCCGATGCGGGTCTTGGCGGTGGGGAAGGAGGCGGACTCGCCCTGGACGGTGTCGTGGATGCCGACGGTGACCGCGTTGAGGACGCCGCGCTGCGGATCCTGCTCGTAGGCGAGGCGGAAGATGATGCCGGCGGCGAGGAAGGAGATCGCCATGGGCATGAACATCAGCAGCTTGAACGCGGTCTTCCAGCGGATCTTCTCGGTCAGTACGGCGAGGACCAGGCCGAGTCCGGTCAGCAGCGCGGGGGCGAACACCACCCAGATCGCGCTGTTGCGGATGGCCCGGAGCGTGGCCGGGTCCTGGAACATCTCGGTGTAGTTGCCGGCGCCGACGAACGTGTTGCCCGAGGCGTCGTACAGACTGCGGATGACCGAGAAGACGATGGGGTACGCGACAAGGGCGCCCAGCAGCAGCAGCGCGGGAAGCAGGAACAGCGCTGCGATCCGCCGGCGGCGCCGGACGGCGCGCCGGGCTGGGGCGCTTGGCCGGCGGGGGGTGCCGCGCGGCGGGCGGGGCGCGGTGCCGCGCGGCGTGGCGCGCGGCACCGGCTCAGTGGTGGTGGCAGGCATGGCTCGGGCCCTGGTCCTTACTTTCCGTACGCCTTGGCCGCGGCCGCCTCAAGCTTCTTGGCCGTGGCCTCGGGGTCGGAGGGGTCGCGCAGGAAGTCCTGCAGCAGCTTCCACTCGCCGGCTCCCTGGGTGCCGCCGAAGGCCGCGGGCGCCTGGTCGGACATGTCGAACCGCACGGAGTTCCCGGCGCCGGTCAGCGACTTGGCCGCATCGCGGGTGACCTCGTCGTGGTAGGCGTCGGCGGGCACCTTCTTGTTGGGGGAGATGTAGCCGCCCGCCTTGGCCCAGACGCCCGAGGCCTCGGGGGTGGCCAGGTACTCGACCAGCTCCATCGCGGCCTTCTTGTTCTTCCCTGCCTTGAGGACCACGGCGGCGTCACCGCCGCTGACCACCGGTGCCTTGCCGCCGTCGACGGAGGGGAAGGGGAAGAACTTGGCGTCCTCGCCGACCTTCTTGTGCAGCTCGTCGGTGACCAGGGCGCTGACGAAGTCGCCCTCGTAGACCATGGCCGCCTGCGGTTCGGGGCCGAAGACCTGCTGGACGGACTCGGGGAAGTCGGTGCGCAGCGCGCCCGAACCGCCGCCGGCCACCAGGTTCTTGTCGCCGAACAGCTTGCCCAGCGTGGTCAGGGCCTTGACCACCGTGGGGTGCGACCACGGGATCTTGTGGGCGGCGAGCTTGTCGTAGTTCTCCTGACCGGCCTGCGAGAGGTAGATGTTCTCGAACCAGTCGGTGAGCGGCCAGCCCGCCTCGCCCGCCACGGAGAACGCCGGGACGCCCGAGTCGGAGAGGGTACGGCCGGACTTCAGCAGCTCCTGGTAGGTCTTGGCGGGCTCGACCCCGGCCTGTGAGAAGGCCTCCGGGCTGTACCAGACGGTCGACTTGTGCGAGGCCTTGAAGTACAGGCCGTAGTAGGTCTTGTCGACCGTGCCGTAGTCCTTCCACACCTGGGCGAAGTTGCTCTTGGCCGCGGCGCCGACCTTCGCGGAGAGGGGCTCCAGCCAGCCCTTCTCGGCGAACTGCTGGAGCACGCCGACCTGCGGGACCATCACCACGTCGGGAGCGTTGCCGCCCTCGATCTGGCTGCCGACGACGGTGGAGACGTTGTCGCCGGTCGAGGAGAAGACGACCTTCGCGCCGGTCTTCTCGGAGAACGCGTCCAGCACCTTCTTGAAGTTGCGCTGCTCCACGCCGGTCCACACACCGGCGACGGTCACCGTCTGGCCGCTGAGTTCCTGCTTGCCGCCGCCGGCGGAGACGTTGCCGCCGCATGCGGTGGCGGTCAGTGCCAGGCCGAGGACGGCCGCGCCGGACAGGGCGGATCGGGTGTGTCGTGCTGCGGGTCGTCTCATCGTGGTCATCGTGGGATTCCCTTCGGGAGGAGGACTGGGAAGAACGGAGTGCTGGCGGGGCGGCCCCGTCGAGGGGAGCTAGGGGGCGTCAGGTGTGTGCATCCACCAGGCGGCGGTGGAGCCGGGGAGGGTGCCCGCCGGGCAGTCGCCGCTGGCCAGCAAGGGGAGACCCGGTACCGGAGCCGGCACCGGCTCGGTGCCGAAGTTGACCGCGCAGACCAGGCCGTCGCCGCGCTCGAACGCCAGGACCTGCGGCGCCGACGGGAGCCAGCGCAGGGTGCCCTCGCCGAGCTGCGGAAGGCTGCGGCGCAGCTGGAGCCCTTCGCGGTACAGGTGCCAGAACGACGTGGTGTCGCCCAGCGCCTTGTCCGTGGTGTGCTCGGCGAACCACGCGGGCTGCGGCAGCCAGGGCGACGCCGCGCCGTCGGCGGCGGAGAAGCCGAACGGGGAGGCGTGCCCGGACCACGGCAGCGGCACCCGGCAGCCGTCGCGGATGTGCTGCCGGCTGCCCGTACGGTGGAAGATCGGGTCGGTGAGGACCTCGTCCGGCAGGTCGACGACCTCCGGCAGACCGAGCTCCTCGCCCTGGTAGATGTACGCCGCGCCGGGCAGCGCCAGCATCAGCAGGGCGGCGGCACGGGCCCGCTCGGGCCCGAACACGCCCGCCGGGCCGCCGGATCCGGCCGCGTAGCGGGTGACGGTCCGGACCTGGTCGTGGTTGTTGAGCACCCAGGTGACGGTGGATCCGGTGGCGGCGATGTCGACCAGCGCCTCGGAGATCACCTTGCGGAAGATGTCGATGTCCCAGCGCGCGGTCAGCAGGTGGAAGAAGAACGCCTGGTGCAGCTCGTCGGGCCGGACATAGGCGGCCTGCTCGCTGGGGGTCCGTACGGAGACCTCGCCGACCAGCAGCCGGTCGTGGCCGTCGCGGGCCGTGTACTCCTCGCACAGTGCGCGCCACTCGCGCCACACCTGGTGCACCTCGGGCTGGTTCCAGGCCAGCGGGTTGACCGAGTCGCGGGTCCGCTCGTCGGCCGACGGGTCGGGGGAGTCGGGGAGCTCGGGGTGCTTGAACAGGCCCGCGGCCACATCGATTCGGAAGCCGTCGACGCCGCGGTCCAGCCAGAAGCGCAGCACCTTCTCGAAGTCGGCGGCCACGGCGGGGTTGCGCCAGTTCAGATCGGGCTGCTCGGGCGTGAACATGTGGAGGTACCACTGGCCGGCGGTGCCCTCCGCCTCCGTGACACGGGACCAGGCGGGGCCGCCGAACATGGCCCGCCAGTTGTTGGGCGGCAGCTCCCCGTTCTCCCCCCGCCCGTCGGCGAAGTGGAACAGCTCCCGGGCGGGGCCACCCGGCCGGTCCTCCAGCGCGGCGCGGAACCACGGGTGCTCGCTGGAGCAGTGGTTGGGGACGATGTCCAGGAGCACCTTCAGGCCGAGCCGGTGGGCGTCGGCCACCAGGAGGTCGAATGCGGCGAGGTCGCCGTAGACGGGGTCCACATTGCGGTAGTCGGCGACGTCGTAGCCGTGGTCGTGCTGCGGGGAGGGGTAGAAGGGGCTGAGCCAGATGCCGTCCACCCCGAGCTTCTTGAGGTACGGCAGCCCCGCCCGGACACCGTCCAGATCGCCGATGCCGTCGCCGGTGGTGTCGAGGAAGCTGCGGACGTAGACCTGGTAGATCACCGCGTCGCGCCACCAGCGCTGTGCTGCCGCGTTGCGGGACACGTCCTCGGTGGCGGGGGAGAGCGCGGCGGCGGCCGGGCCGGGGAGGGGGAGAGAAGACGCGGAGTCGGCCGGGGAGCCGCTGTCCGCCGTGGCTGTGAACATTCGCCGTGATCCCGTTCTTGCTGGGGCGTGCCGTGCGACCTGCTGGTCGCTGTTATGCATGCATGTTAAGTAGGCATGTCTTTTGGGTGTCAACGGATCGGACGGAATATCCCAGCGGGATGCCCGATTTGAGGCGAAATGAGAAGTGAAATGCAGTGAGTTCGAGCTCAGGCTGTACTTAACAAGTAACTAGAAAGGGGAGTGCTGGCGACCCGACAGACGAGGTCAGCCGCGGCTGACGATGGCGCTCAGCTCGCGCTCCAGGCGCGCGACGGTGGCGTCCGTGCTCCGTCGGTGGACCAGCGCGTCATGCATCACCGCCTGCACCGCCAGGCTCACCTGGTCGTAGTGCGGGCTCTTCAGGCGCGGCCGGGCCGCGAGGACGCTCCGCTTGAGCGTGGGAAGGTACGGGAACCGCCGCACCAGTTGGGGATCGGTGTACAGACCGGCCCACACGGGCGGCAGCGCCCCCTCGGTCAGCACCCGTCGCTGGACCGGCTCGGACGTCAGATACGAGATCAGCTCGGCGGCCGTCTTCTGGTGCCGCGACTGCGCGTTGACGGCCAGATTGGAGCCGCCCAGCGCGCTGGAGCCCGGCCCGTCAGGACCCGGCAGCGGCACCGCGCCGAACTTCCCCGCCACCTTCGAGGACGGGCCGCCGGCCAGTGCGTACGCATACGGCCAGTTCCGCAGGAACAGCAGCCGGCCGTCCTGGAAGGACTTCCGCGACTCCTCCTCCTTGTACGACAGCGCCCGCTGCGGGATCCACCCCTCGCGCACACCGTCGAGCAGGAAGGACAGACCCCGGCGGGCGGCGGGGGAGTCCACCGTCACCCGCGTGCCCTCCCCGGCGAGCACCGTGCCGCCCGCCGACTGAACGGCCTCGACGGCATTGGCGGTCAGCCCCTCGTACGGCAGGAACTGGCCCGCATAGCCGTCCAGCCCGTACTCGGGCGCGACCGTCTTGGCCAGATGCGCCAACTCCGCCCAGGTACGCGGCGGTTGGGCGCCGGCCTTCGCCAGCACGTCCTTGCGGTAGTAGAGCAGCCCCGCATTGGTCACGTACGGGACCGCATAGAGCTGCCCCCGGAATGTGGCGGTGTCCACCACGGGCGGCAGGAAACGGTCCAGCGGGAACTGCCGGCCGTCCACCGGCTTGATCCAGCCGGCGGCCGCGAACTCCGACGTCCACGCCACATCGATGTTCAGGACGTCGAAGCGGTCGCTGCGCGAGCGCAGCTCGGTGACCATCTGCGCCCGCACCTCGTCGGCCGCGTCCGGCAGCTCGACCAGCGTCACCTTCTCGCGCGGATGCCGCGCGTTCCAGCCGTCGAGGACGCCCCGCAGATAGCCGGTGAGGTCGCCGCCGGTCACCAGCGTGACGGGGCCGCGTCCGTCCGGGTCGCCGGCCGGCTCCCCGGCCTGCGCGCCCGCACTGCCCGCGAAGAGCAGCGAGAAGACCAGCAGAGCCCTTCCGGCGGCACGCTTCCACCGCATGGGCTCCTCCTTGAACCACAGGCGTCGACGGGACACGGGACCGACAGCCCGCCCCATGTATACCTGTTAGCCATGCGGGATACTAGATGTCGCAGGAAGATACGACGGCGACCCCGCTCACACTGGGGCGGGCGCAGATAACCGGCATGTAGGGCCTGTCCGACCATGCCCCATCGGACAGGCCCTAGGGCGGGGAGGAGAGGGAGAGCGTGCGGCTGCCACTCCTGGCACTGCTGGTCAGCGGACCCGCACACGGCTATGAACTCAAACAGGCCCTTGAGAACCTCCTCGGCGCCGCATACCCTCAGCCGAATGTCGGCCAGATTTACGTCACCCTGGGCAGACTGGAGAAGGCGGGCCTGATCGAGGGCGAGGACGTCGAGCAGTCGGACCGTCCCAACAAGCGCATCTACCGGATCACCGAGGCGGGACGGGAGACGGTGGACGCGTGGTTCGAGGAGACCACCGCCGAGCCACGGGTACGGGACGAGTTCTTCATGAAGCTCGCCCTCGCCCCGCACACCGGGACCGCAAGTCAGATCGCCCTGATCAACAAGCAGCGTCGCCAGTACCTCAACACCATGCGTGACCTGTCGAAGCTCGCGGCGGTGGAGGACCGGGGCAACCGCGTCGCCCAGCTGCTGATCGAGGGCGCGATGCTGCATCTCCAGGCGGATCTGGACTGGCTGGAGCGCTGTCAAGAGGAGTTGGAATGAACCGGGACGAGCCGTCCGGCCCGATACTGAGGGCAGCCGGCCTGGTCAAGACGCACCGGCCGGAAGGCGCCGCGCCGGTGCACGCGGTGCGCGGTGTCGACCTCCATGTCGAACGCGGCGAATTCGTCGCCGTCACCGGCCCCTCGGGAGCCGGCAAGTCCACCCTGCTGCACCTCCTCGGCGGCCTCGACCGTCCCGACAGCGGCTCCCTGTGGCTCGGCGGCCGACAGGTCGACGCCTACAGCGAGGCACGCTGGGCGGAGCTGCGCCGCAAGCACATCGGCATCGTCTTCCAGTTCTTCAACCTGGTCTCCAACCTCACCGTCACCGACAACGTCGAACTCCCCGCGCTGCTGGCCGGAAAGTCCCCCCGGCAGGCACGCACGGCCCGTGCCGAACTGCTCGACGAGCTGGGCCTGACCGGTAAGGAGAACTGCACACCCAGTGAGCTGTCCGGCGGCGAACAGCAGCGCGTCGCCCTGGCCCGCGCCCTGATCAACACCCCCAGCCTGCTCCTCGCCGACGAACCCGCCGGAAGCCTCGACAGCAAGGGCACCCGGGAGGTGCTGCGGCTGCTCGCCCGCTTCCACCAGCGCGGCCAGACCATCCTGCTGGTCACCCACGACGCCAGGATCGCCAGCGCGGCGGACCGCGTGATCAGCTACCACGACGGCCAGGTCGTCGACGACGCCCACCTCGGCGACAGCCGGAGCCGCCCCGCCGCCGGTGTGGCCGACGTACTGAAGCTCAAGGGCTGACCAGGTGCGAGCAGCGGCACGCTGGACACTGGCGCACCTGAGAGCACACCGCCCCGCGGCGGTGCTCATCGTGCTGGCCACCGCCGGGATCACCGTCTCCCTCCTGCTGGCCACCGCCCTCTTCGCCTACGCCACCGACCCCTGGCAGCGCGTCTTCACCCAGTCCTCCGGCGCCCACGTCTGGATCCACGCCCAGGCCGGCGCCCCCGCCGGTTCGCTCGCCCGGCTGGACGAGGTACGCGCCACCTCCGGCCCCTTCGCCACCGTCCGCACCACGGCGAGCCTCCAGCCCGGCGGCGCCAAGGCAACCCTGGAGCTGCGCGGCACGGCCGAGCGGCCCGCCACCGCGGCCCCCCGGACCGTCGCCGGCCGCTGGCTCGACGCCGGCGCCGACGCGGGCGCCACCCAGGGCATCGTTCTCGACAGCTCGACGGCCCGTGCGATGTGGGCCGAACCAGGAGACTCCCTCACCCTGAGCGGCTTCGCGCGGCCCCTGCGGGTCGTGGGCATCGCCGAGACCGCCGAGGCCCCCTTCCACGCAGGTCAGACCCCGGGCGTGGCCTGGGTGCTCCCCAAGGTGCTGACCTCCTCCGACGAGGGCCCCGACCGGCGCGGCAGCACCATCGGCCTGCAGCTCACCCACCCCGAGGACACCGACTACGTCGTCCAGCGGGCGGTCACCCAGCTCGGCGCCGACCAGATCACCGACGTCTCCACCTGGCGCCAGGCCAAGGCGGAGGCCGCCGGCGACAACAAGCTGCTCGCCCGCCTGCTCGGCCTCTTCGGCCTCGGCGCCCTGCTCGCCGCCGCCCTCGCCGTGGGCGGCGCCATCACCACACGCATCCGCGGCCACCTCCGGGACATCTCGATCCTCAAGGCGATCGGCTTCACCCCCGGCCAGGTCGTCCGCATGTTCCTCGCGCTCCACCTCGGCTTCGCGCTGCTGGGCACCGCCCTCGGAGCGCTGCTGACCCAGGTACTCGGCGGGCTCGTGCCCGGCCGGATCGGGGAGGCGCTGGCCCTGTGGCGGCAGCTCCCCGAGCACGCCTGGCTGCCCGCCGCGATCTGCGGCGGAGTCCTGGCCTTCATCGGCTCGGCGACCTGCCTGGCCGCCTGGCGGGCCGGACGGGTACCACCGGTGCCCGTCGCCCGCGCCGCCGCGCCCACCGCCGGCCGGCCGTCCGCCATGACCCGGCGGGCCCTCGGCATCGGCATCCCGCCCGCATTGGTCCTCGGCTGGCGCGGCGCGTTCCACCGCCCCCTGCGCTCGACGGCCGCCGTGGCCCGCCTCGCGGTGCCCCTGCTGCTCATCACCATCGCCCTGGGCACCTGGACCACCCTGGACCGCTTCGCCGCCCACCCCGAGAGCGTCGGCCTGCCCGCGGCCCTCACCGCCCGCTCCGACACCCTCCCCGACCGCGAGGTACACCGGCTCCTCACCGCCCAGCCGCAGGTCACCGCCTACCCCGGCACCGAGGTCCAGGCCCTGGTCCCCGGCCAGACCGGGACGATCACCCTGCGCGGCCTGGGCACCGACGCCCGCCCCTACCCCTACACCATGGCGGAGGGACGCGCCCCCCAGGGCCCCGACGAGGCGGTCGCCGGACAGGGCCTGCTGGACCTCCTCGACGCCCGGGTCGGCGACTGGGTCCGGATGACCGTCGCCGGCCGCCCCCACGTCCTCCACCTCGTCGGACGCAGCATCGAAACCGCCGACGGCGGCCGTGTCGTCTCCACCACCCTCGACACCCTGCGCGACGGGGATACCGCGCTCGCCGGAGCCCGTACCGCCCGCCCGGACTTCTACCACCTCGTCCTGCGCCACGACGCCGACCCCGGCGCCGTACGCCACACCCTGACCGAGGCCTCCGCCGGCCGCCTCGAAGTACGCCAGACCCCCAACCCCGCCGACCAGCTCTCCGCGATCCGTGCCGTCACCGCCGGCCTGATCGCCGTGGTGACCCTGATCGGGCTGGCGGAACTGGCCACGACGGTCGGCGCCGCGGTACGCGACCGCGGCCGTGACCTCCTCGCGCTCCGCGCGGTCGGCCTGACCCCCCGTCAGATCGTTGCGGTGATCGTCTCGGCCGCCGCCTTCGTCACACTGGCCGCCGCCCTGGCCGGCACGGCGCTCGGCGTGCTCGCCGCCCAGTGGCTCATCAACCTCCAGGGCCACACCAGCGGCTGGGGCACCGGCATCGCCCAGCACCCCGCCCCGGCCCTCCTGCTGCTGGTCATCGCCCTGGCCGTGACGGTCGCCGGGGCGGCCGCGACCTTGCCGGCCGCCCGCGCCGCACGGCGACGACCGGCGGACTCGGCCTCGGACGTGCTGTAGCCCGCTCCGGGCACGAAGCCGGAGGGCGCTGCCCGCATCCCCGTACCGTTGAACGGCGCCTCACCGCTGGTGCCGTATGAGCCCCCCGGTGAAATCCTCGGCCGCCGGCTCATGTCGGGATATGTAGGGGCACTTCCAGTCCTCCTCCGTGAAACGCCCCGAGAAATGCCGTGCCGGCTGCTCGTACTCATACACCGTGAAGCTCGGATTCACGGAACCGTTGTTCCGCTCCTCACGCCTGCGAATCGCCTCCTGCATCGAGAAGAACTTCTCCCCGAGAAGCACGAACTGCGCCAGGGAATTGAAGACGATCGCCGGCATCGAGGAGCGACGGCTCGCCCTGGACGAGCCCGGGTGCATACCCACGACGAAGAACGCGTGCCCACCCGCGTGAAACCCGAAGTCGGCCCGGCCGGGATCGGACGACGCCCCCGCATCCAGGCCGAAGACCCGGCTGTCGAGGTCGTGCATGAGCTGCAGGTGCTGCCACATCAGCCCCTCGTAGACGAGTTCGTCCACCGTCCCGGGCTCGTCGAACGTCGCCACGAACGTACGGAAACTCTGGTCGGACAGCTGGGGGCGTACCGCTTCCACATACTCCACGAGGTCGCGGAGATTCTCCCGCGCCGACGCCTCCTCGCCCATTCTCCGGTAGTGACGATGCGTCATGGTGCCGCGTTTCAGGGCGGCACGCGCACCCAGACAGCTGAACTCCCGGGTCTGGATGAAACGCTCCAGTTCAGCGCGCACGGCTTCTGCTTCCTGTTCTGCTTCCTGCGGTTCCGTCATCATGAGGCCTTGGCTGTAGGGGGCCGGTGGTACCGGGCGTGATCAACAACTGCCGGAATCGACAGTGCGGGCCAGGTGTCCACTCGACAAGACACAAAACAGACAAAGGCGGTCTGTGCCCGTATTCCTGTCTGCGTCCGGTTCTGCCCTCCGGAGCCGTGCTCCGCGGGCCCCTGCCCCCCGGCGTCCGTCCGCCTCAGTCCTCCGCCCGCTGTGTGACGGGTGCCTCCGTGCAGTCGCCCAGGAACTCGTACCACCGGCGCTGCAGACAGACATAGCGCGCATCGGCCTCGACGAGACTCAGGAAGGCCGTCACCGTCTCGTTGAGGCGCTGCTGCAGCTTGGGGTCGGTCAGCTGGCCGTCCGCGGTGAACCCCTTGTGGGCGGCGGCGAGGCTGAACATGTCGGGGTAGACCCGGGTTCCGAGGTGCTCCAGCGGAACCCGCAGGGCCCAGAGCCCGCGGTTGCCGCCGACCAGGGACGGTGAGGCGGAGAGCAGCAGCGCATGCCTGGTCTTGAACGGCTGCGGCCGGACCCGCGAAACCCAGTCGATCGCGTTCTTCACCACGCCCGGTACGGAGGCGTTGTACTCCGGTGAAGCGAGCACGAAGGCATCGCAGCGCTCCAGCCGGTCGCGCAGCGCCAGGGCGCCGTCCGGCAGCCCGTGCGCCGTCTCCATGTCACCGTCGTACAGCGGCATCTCGAACTCCCGCATCGAGGCGAGGTCCACCTCGGCGCCGGCCGCGGCCAGTATGCGCGCGGCGAGCGCGGCCAGCCGGGCGTTGGTCGATTCGGCGCGCAGCGCGGCGCCGAGGACGAGCAGGCGCAAGGGGCCGGGCTGTACCTCAGTGGTCATGGTCGGTTCACGTCCTCTGGTCCGGTCTGCTGGTCATGTCCGCCGTTCACGTCCTTCGCTCACGCCTCCGGCCGGGTGTCCGGGCCCCAAGGCGCTACTGACGACCAGTCTGGCGGCGCATCCGCGATCACCGCGTACGCCGCGCCCCAGCGGTACTCCCCGGACTACGGTCGACTCCGCGGCCGGGAGCCACACCGGCCGATACGGCTGTGATCAGGAGGTTGAGGCGGATGCTCGTACTCGGACGCTCGCAGGTCGAGGCCCTGCTGGACATGGATGCGCTGATCGACGCCCTGGCGTCGGCGATGACGGACCTCAGCGCCGGCCGGGCCTCCTCCCCGGACCGCGTCGCCGCGCTGGTGCCTGAAGCGGACGGCTTTCTGGCCGCCATGCCGGGGTACGTACCGTCGGCCGGGGTGCTCATGAGCAAGCTGGTCTCCGTCTTCCCGCACAATGCCGGCACGGCCCTGCCGACCCATCAGGCGCTGATCGTCGTCTTCGCCCCCGACACCGGCGAGCCCGTGGCGCTGCTGGACGGCACGGCGATCACCGCGGCCCGGACCGCTGCCGGCTCGGCCCTCTCGGCGCGGCTGCTGGCCCGCGAGGACGCCGCGGTGCTGGCCGTCCTGGGCACCGGCGCACAGGCCCGGTCCCACGCCGGGGCGATGTGCAGGGTCCGCCCGCTTCGGCACATCCGCGTGGCGGGCCGCGACCAGACCAAGGCGGCCGCCCTCGCCGAGGAGCTGTCCGCCGAACTCCACCTCCCCGTCGAGGCGGCAGCCACCTACGCCGAGGCCCTCGACGGCGCCGACATCGCCGCCGCGACCACCCACGCCACCGAGCCCGTGATCCGCCGCACCTGGCTCACCCCGGGCGTCCATGTGACCTCGGTGGGCTTCAACCCGGCCGGCCGCGAGATCGACGACGCCACGATCGCCGAGGCGCTGGTGTGCGTCGAGTCGCGGCAGGCGGCACTGGCGCCGTTCCCCGCAGGCAGCAGCGATCTGCTGCGCCCGATCCGCGACGGCGTCATCACGGCGGACCACGTCCACGCCGAACTGGGCGAACTCCTCACCGGCAGCAAACCGGGCCGCTCCGCGCGCGACCAGATCACCCTCTACAAGTCGGTCGGTGTGGCAGCACAGGACGCCGCGGCAGCGGCCCTCGTCGTCGCCGCTGCCCGACAGCGGTCGGTCGGATACGAGATCCGGCTGGGATGAGGCCGGGCCGCGAGGGCCCGCGCGCCCCTACGGAAGGGTGCCGCGGGCCCGGTTCCGCGCGGCCCTGCGCCGCATCGCCTGCCGCTCGTCCTCGCTCATCCCGCCCCAGACGCCGGCGTCCTGGCGGTATTCGAGCGCCCACTGCAGGCACTGCCCCATCACCGGACAGCGCCGGCACACGGTCTTCGCCATCTCGACCTGCAGAAGCGCGGGCCCGTTACTGCCGACGGGAAAGAAGAGCTCGGGGTCCTCTACTCGGCACGCGGCGTTGTGGCGCCAGTCCATGGAAGTCTCCGTCCTCCGCGGCCCGGCCGCGGTAGATGTCCACTGCCACAGGCGGCCGACGGCACCTGATGGTGCGCCAATTTCCCTTGCCGACCGCCTGGTTGCCCTTGTGCTCGTGTGCCCGATCCTGCTCCGGGAATGCCGTCCGTGGCCAATGGAGGGGCCGGTCGTCGGTCATCTCCCGACGGAACGAACAGGCCGCCCCCGGTGGACGCAAACGGGCGCCATCAGGACGCCGTCGGACATCCGTCCCGCCTCGGTGGAAACCCCCCGAGCTGAAACCCCGTCATGGATGGTGGACCAGCCGGTCCCGCACCGCCCCCGCACCGCCCGCCGGCAACCTCCCGAGGAGCCACTCCCCATGCCCGCCACACCCGCCACCGCCGATACGGCCGAAAGCACCCCTCCCGCGCCCCGCCGCCGCCTCGGCCGACTCACCGCTCTCACCGCGGTGGGGACCCTGCTCTCGCTGGCCGTCCCGATATCGGCGACCGCCGCCCCCAAGCCCTCGTCCGCGCCGGTGTCCACCGTCACCTACACCGCCAAGGAGCGCCGGGAGGCTCTCGCCTACTGGACCCCGGCCCGGATCAAGGCGGTCGGGAAGTCCGTGGACCTCGGCCCGACCGGCCCGAAGTCCAAGCCGTGGCGGGGAAGCGCCATGACGACCGTCGGACGGCTCTTCTTCGTCAACGCCGACGGCGCCGACACCTGGTGCACGGCCACCGCCGTCAACAGCGCCAACCGTTCCGTCGTGATGACCGCGGGCCACTGCGTCCGCCGCCCCGCCTCGCCCGTCAACACCTACACCACCATGGTCTTCGTCCCCGGCTACAGCAAGGGCAAGCAGCCGTACGGCGCCTTCGCGGTCCGGGCCACCCTCACCCCGCGCACCTGGGCAGAGGAGGGCGACAACGACATCGCCGCGCTGGTCGTCGACGCCGGCGCCAACGGCCGCAAGCTCACCGACGCCGTCGGCGGCCAGTCCCTCGCCTTCCACCGCAGGGCGGGCGGGAACACCGTCGCCCTCGGCTACCCGGCCACCCGCCCGCAGCTCGGCGAGGAGCTCCTGCACTGCACCGGCACGGCGAAGCCGGCGCCCGGCAACGAGCAGGCCGTCCCCTGCGACATGGGCGGCGGCGCCAGCGGAGGCCCCTGGCTGACCGGCCTCGACACCACGACCGGCAAGGGCGTCCTGATCTCGGTCAACAGCCACGGCGACGGCCTGGAGTCCAGCACCCGTATGTACGGTCCCGTCCTGGGCGCCCCGGCCGAGGCGATCTACGACCAGGCACAGCGCAGCTGACCTCCGGGGCGGGCCTCTGGCCTCGCGGCATCGTCTCGACGCCCGCCTTCGGCACATGCCACGCCCCGGCAGACAACGAAGCCGGTCTGCCGGGGCGGGTGATCATGCGTGCCCGGAGGGCGGTGCGTGTGCGCTCAGAGGACGGCGATCTTCTCCTGGCGCGCGTAGCTGAACCCGTCCTCGTCGAAGTAGAAGACCGAGATCTTCACCTTGTCGCCCTTGGCGAAGTGCGATCCGGCGGCCGCGCGCAGCGACACCTGCGCCGCGTGACTGTTGTAGTCGCAGGTGAGCTTGGCGCTCTTGATGGTGCCCGCGGCGATCGACTCGTCGTGACCGGTCTGGTTGACCTTGGTGGCGTTCGCGACCAGCTGGTGGTTCAGACCGGGGTCACAGGAGTATGTGACGTCCGCCCGGAGCCCCGATTCGTGCAGCGAGACCTTGCCGATGGCCAGGAGATTGGCCTTGGCGGCGGCGGACGGTGCGGCGGCCAGGGCGCCGGCCCCGACCAGGATGGTGGCTGCCGCGGTACCGGCGATGCGGCGCCCCATACGGGATGACTTCATCGAGATTTCCTTCCCCCCTGCGCTGTCACCTTGGTCGGCCACCGCGGAGGGCCCTCCGGGTGTGTGGTGACTGCGACGGTTGTTCGTATCAGTTGGTGATCGTACGTCACCTTTCCCGGGCAAGAAGGGGAAATGTCGCGGGGGAGGCGGTCTCCGAGTGCGGCGCGGCCGACGCCCACCAGCCGCCGATCCATTGTCAACCTAGGGTTGACACTCAGCTGACTGTCAACCTACGGTTGTCACATGGCGAATCCAGTCGAACCCACCGTTCCCATCCGTCTCGACGATCTGATCGAAGCCATCAAGAAGGTCCACAGCGACGCCCTCGACCAGCTCACCGACGCGGTCATCGCGGCCGATCACCTCGGGGATGTCGCGGACCACCTGATCGGCCACTTCGTGGACCAGGCCCGGCGTTCCGGCGCCAGCTGGACCGACATCGGCAAGAGCATGGGCGTCACCCGCCAGGCCGCCCAGAAGCGGTTCGTACCCAAGGCCTCGGGTGACAACGACCTCGACCCCCAGCAGGGCTTCGCCCGGTACACGCCCCGCGCCAGGAGCGTCGTGGTGGCCGCACAGAGCGCCGCCCGCAAGGCGAGCAACGGCGAAATCACCACCGCGCACCTCGTCCTCGGGCTGCTCGCCGAGCCGGAGGGCCTCGCGGCGAAGATGATCACCATGCAGGACGTCCAGCTCGACACCATCCGGGACGCGGCGACGGCGGCGCTGCCCGCGCCGGTACAGAACGCGCCCGAACTCGTCCCCTTCGACGCCGACGCCAAGAAGGCGCTCGAACTCACCTTCCGCGAAGCCCTGCGCCTGGGCCACAACTACATCGGGACCGAACACATCCTGCTGGCCCTCCTTGAGCACGAGAACGGCACGGGCGTGCTCTCCGACACGGGCATCGACAAGGCCACAACGGAGGAGCAGGTGGTCAGCACCTTGGCTCAGTTCCTCAAACCGAAGCCGGACGAGCAGTCCTGACGGAGCATCATGCTTCGGTCGTCGTCCGGGCAGGCCGCCGCGCAGCCTGCCCGGACGCGCGTACGCCTACGGCCTACGGCGCTCAACTCAAGGAGGAGCCGGACGGGACGACGACGCCGTAGAGGTCGCCGATCGTCGCGAGCGCGCTGTGGTGGATCTGTTCGGCGGACACGTCGGCAACCGCCGTGTTCAGGGGGCGCGTCGCACAGGCGTCGGCGATGACGGTGGGCCGGTTGCCGCGCAGGAACGCGCCGGATGCGGTGAAGGCCACGCACATGTGCGTCATAAAGCCGGCGATGATGACGTCCTTGTTCCCGGCGGCGTCGAGGCGGTCGCCGAGGTCGGTGCCGACGAATGCGTCGGGCGCGGTCTTGACCACGACGGGCTCGCCCTCGACGGGCGCCACACGGGGGTGGATCTGACCGATCTCGGCCCGGACGTCGTACGGGGTTCCCTCGCCACCGTCATTGATGACGTGGATGACCTGCGCACCCGCGCTCCTGGCCCTGGCCAGCAGTGCGGCGGCGGCGTCGAGGGCGGGCTCCCATCCCGTCAGCTCCATCACGCCGGCGGTGTAGGTGTTCTGGTAGTCGATCAGGATCAGGGTGGCATCGGCCAGCGACGCGGGGGTCTGGTCGAAGCCGTTGAGCTCACGCAGGGTCGTCGAAGACATGGAAGTGCCCTCCTGGGGCGTCATATCGAGAGGTCCGGGCCACCGCGCGGTGGCCGGTGCCTTGAACGCTACGACCCACCAGGTATGTCGGCAATGACGTCTAACATGCAGAAAGCGACATCGGCAGCAGGCGTCCGGGCGGCGTTCGAGCAGGCCCATATGAGCACGGAGACCCGTATGAGCACGGAGACCCATATGAGCACCGTCAAGCGACTCGTCGTCGTCATCCTCTTCGACGGTGTCGACCTGCTGGATGTCACCGGGCCGCCGGAAGTGTTCGCCCTGCTGCGACGCGAGGTGGGCGATGCGACGGGCTACCACGTCGTACTGGCCGCCGAAACCATGGATCCCGTCACCACCTTCGCGGGTGTTCGCGTCCTGCCCGACGCCACCTTCGAGGAGGTGTCCGCGGGGCGTATCGACACCCTCCTGGTGCCCGGCTCGGTCGAAGTCGACAGCCAGCGCCGCGTGCACGCCGTCACCGACCCCACCGTGGTCGCCTGGGTGAAAACGCTCGCTGCCAGGACACGGCGCGTCGCCTCCGTCTGTGTGGGAGCGCATATCCTCGCGGAGGCCGGGCTGCTGGACGGCAAGCGCGCCACGACCCACTGGTCGACCGCGCGGCAACTCGCCGCCGAACACCCGTCGATCGAGGTCGACGCCGATCCCATCTTCATTCGCGATCACGACGTATGGACCGGCGCGGGCATCAGCGCCTGCCTCGACCTGTCACTCGCCCTCGTCGCCGACGACTTCGGCGAAGCCACCGCGCTGCGCATCGCCCGGCAGCTCGTGATGTATCTGAAACGACCAAGCGGACAAAGCCAGTTCAGCGTCCCGCTCGAACCCGTCTCGACCACGCGACGCATCGAGGACCTCCGCCACCACATCACGCGCAACCTTGCCGGGCAGCTCACGGTCGCCGACCTCGCCGGTCACGCCAATGTCAGCGAACGGCAGCTCACCCGCATCTTCAAGGCAGAACTGGGCATGACCCCGGCCGCCTACATCGAATCGGCCCGCGTCGAAGTGGCGCGCAACCAGCTTGAATCCACGGATGCCACCCTCGAACGGATCGCATCCGGCTGCGGCTTCCAGACGACCGACACCCTCATCCGCGCGTTCCGCCGGAAACTCAACACGACACCGACGGAGTACCGAAACCGGTTCCGGCATTCCCATGGTGACGGCGCGAACTCGCCCGGAGTCACCTGAGCCCGGCAGCACCGGCGTCGCCCGGGCAGCCTTCACGCGAGGCGGAAGGCCGGATCGACGCCCGTCAGCTCGCAGCTGGCGGTCCACAAGCGTGCCGCGACCGCACGGTCGGCCAGACGGCCGCGGACGGGTTCGACGCGGGGAACGCCCCGCAGGCCGAATACCCGGGGCCCCCACAGCTGCCCACCGGTCACCGACGGATCGAGGACGGCCCGGACGGCAGGCCACGCCCCGGCCTCCTTGCCCTGGACGAGGAGGCCGGCAGGCAGACCGCGCAGCCGTTCGCCGGTGGTGCGCTCGTGCACGGACGGGCGCGCGGGCGTCAGGGAGTCCAGCGCACCGCCGGGGTGGACCACCACGCTCAGCGTGGTGCTGCCGATGGCCCGCAGCCGCCGGTCGAGCTCGAAGCCGAAGAGCATCTGCGCCAGTTTGGAGCGCGCATAGGCGCGTTGGGGCCGGTAGTCACGGGTGCTGTGCAGGTCGTCGAGGTCGAGCCGTGCGGACTTGCCGACAAAGCTGCCGGTGGTGACGACGCGGCCGGCGGGCGCGGCCGCAAGCAGCGGCGCCAGCCATCCGGTCAACGCGAAGTGGCCGAGATGGTTGACGCCGAACATCCACTCATTGCCGTCCCCGGTCTCCCGGCGCCGCGGTTCTTCCAGCAGAACACCGGCGTTGTGGACGACCGCATCCAGGCGGTCCACCTCCCATGCGTCCGCGCACCTGCCGAGCGAGGGCAGGTCGGCAAGGTCCAGCCGGAGGTGGTGCACCCGGGCATCGGGGACGCGGGCGCGGAGGGAAGCCGCGGCGGCCGCCGCCTTCGCGGCGTCCCGGCAGCCCAGAACCACCGTGGCCCCGGTGCCGGCGAGCTGCTCGGCGACGAAGTATCCGATGCCCGCATTGCCACCGGTCACCAGGAACGTCTTGCCGTCGGCCGGCGGCAGCCGGTGCACGTCCCACGGCCGGGACTCCGCTGAGGACGACATCGCACGCTCCTAGGGTCTGTCCTTGCACTCTGGACGCTCCGGCGGTGGTGAGCGCGCCGGTACGTGCCCGGCCGACGCCCACCACGCCCAAGGTCCCAGCAGATTCCGACAGATCGCCGACAGACCGCCCTCCGAGGCCGTCAGACGACCGACAGGTCCGTGGCTGCCGCTGCTACTCCGCCTCCGCCAACTTGGCGAACACCACCACGTTGTCCCGGTAGTAGTGCTGCGACGTGTCGTACTGACCACCGCAGGTGATCAGTCGCAGCCCCGCGTGGTCGACGTTCTTGTAGACCTCGATGGTGGGGAACTTGTTCTTCGGGTACTGCGCGACACGGCTGACGGTGAACTTCGCGGACTTCCCGTCCGACCGCGCGACATCGATCGCGTCACCCGGCTTCAGCGAGGACAGCCGGTGGAACACCGACGGCTTGCCGTTCCAGCTGACATGGCCCGCGATGACGGCCGGTCCCTTCTCCCCGGGAGCCGGGCCGGGCGTGTACCAGCCCGCCTTGTCGGGATCAGCGGGCGTCTCCATCGTCCCGTCCTTCTTCTTGCCCAAGGACTCGAGAGTGGAGGAGACATTGAGCGACGGTATGGAGATCCGCTGCGGAGCCGCCTTCCGCGCGCCCCCCGTCGCCTGCTCACCGCCCTGCCCGCCGTCCTCGCCCGTTCCTCTTCCCGCTCCTGTTCCCTCTCCGGAGGCGGCCTGACCGCCCTGCGGCGCGGGCCGCTGTTCGACGGGAGCCGACTGCGACATCGACTTCTCGCTGCCGCACCCGCTGAGCAGCGCCATCACCGCAGCCGCGGCGCAGGACACCGATCCGTACGTCCGCCAGGCCTTCACGCAGCGCTCCGTCGGGTGGTCGCCTCGGCGGACGCGGTCGAGCGCCGCCGGTTGCCCAGGGACAGCGCTCCGACCGCCGCCACCACGGCGAGCCCACCGGCACCCACCAGTCCCTTGGGGATCTCGTCGCTCTCGGCCGTTCCGCCACCCGTCTCCACCCCGCCCACCGGAATGGATCCGACCGCCGCGCCCTCGACGATTCCGCAGACCGCGGGCGCGGTGGCCTCCTGCGGCAGCTTGGCATCGAGTTCGCTCTTGCCCGCGCCGAAGTCGTACTGGTTGTTGCCGTTCGGGTCGATGCCGTGCTCCACGATGTGGAGGTCCTTGATGTGCTCGACCACATCCTGCGAGACGTCGAGGGTCCGCTCATAGGAGAGCTTGCCCTGCGCGTCCGCCTTGGGCATGCGGTCGACGGCGAGCCCGCTGTCCGGGCCGGTGTCGCCGTCGGTGGTGAGCGAGATGTTGATGTCTCCGTAATGCACCGTGGCTTCGGTGTTGTTGATGATCCCGTCGCCGTCCGTGTCGGCGCTCGCGTCCGGGCACTGGAAGTCATGGCCGTCGGTGGAGCCGTGGAGGTGCTGGGCGTGCGGCTGGCCCGGTACGAGCCCCTCCGACTCGATCTTCACGGTCAGCCGGGTGCCGTCGAGACTGAGCATCGCCGTCCCCTTGCCGCCCGAGTCGTTCAGCTGCTCCAGATTGATCTGGAACGCCTGCTCCTCGGCGGCAGCCGGAGTGGCGAACGCACCTGAGAGAGCCAGGGCGACAGGAAGAGCGAGCAGGGCGGCGAGGCGAGCAGTGCGCTGGGTGGTCACGGTCGTTCGTTCCCTTCCGGCGGTGTCCCTGAGGGATCGCCGCGGTCTCGTCCGGAAGGCCCGTACAACGATGCTTCCTACGGCCTGAGCCGCTGGCCGCCTGATGTTGTCCGGGCGCGAGTAGCCCGTAGTACGGAGCGCCCTGGGACCGTGTTCAGCGCATGGGTCGATGAAGCATGATGCCTAAATTCGGCGGATTCTCTTGACAGTCGGGCCTGTCGTGTGCCGACCGGCTGATCGCGCTGCTTCGCAGTACGTCGCAGGACGACTACGAGGCGTGCCCCCATCGCCCTTCGCCGCCCGCGCCGCCACAGTCAGGCATCGAGATCACGCCACCGGGGACACCCTCCTGCATCGGGAGCCGATGGCCGCGCCCCTCGCTCACTCATAGCGCAGCGTCACCGCCCCATCACGGTGATCGACCCGGCATCCTCAATGTCACCGCAAATCCGCCCATGATCGACGCGCGGAGCGTCGCCGGCGGATCGGTGTTCGCTCATCGGGTTGACCAGCCCGAATAACGATCCGATCACCGTGATCGCCATTTCGACTGGCTATGGGTGATTTTTATCGCAGTTGCTCCATGACCTGCATCACACTGGCTGGATTTCGCCCGTGGTACATCTTCACGACCACCTGCCGGACGTCACCCGTGTCCGCGTAGGGGGCGCTTGAGTCGGCCGATCGCCGGCATGCAACTCCATCAGTATCCGGGGGGATCGAGACCCGATCCGACGCCACGCTGGGCGCGGGTCGGCATGGAGCGGAAGGCGCACCACACATGACCTCAACGCAGGTCGGCACGAACCTCGGCGACGGCAACGAGCCCTCGGGTTCCACGCCGGAAGAGGGCTACGAGCGGGGCCTCGGCAGCCGCCAAGTCCAGATGATCGCCATCGGCGGCGCCATCGGCGTCGGCCTCTTCCTGGGCGCGGGCGCGAATATCGCGAAGGCCGGGCCCAGCCTCATCCTCATGTACGCCCTCGCCGGCGTGATTGTCTTCTTCATCATGCGGGCGCTCGGTGAGCTGCTCCTGTACCGCCCCGTATCGGGTTCCTTCGCGGAGTACGCCCGCGAGTTCCTCGGCCCGTTCTTCGGGTTCGTGACGGGCTGGACGTACTGGCTCATGTGGGTCGTCACCGGCATGGCCGAGCTGACGGCGGCAGCGATCTATGTGAACTTCTGGTTCCCACATATCCCTCAATGGGTCACCGCACTGGTCTTCCTCGTCGTGCTGTACGTGGCGAACCTGATCTCGGTGAAGATCTTCGGTGAGATCGAGTTCTGGTTCTCGATGGTCAAGGTCACCGCGCTCGTCGGCATGATCGTGATCGGTCTCGGTGTCGTCACCTTCGGCTTCAGCCAGGCGGGAGACGCCGCGGCGGTCTCCAACATCTGGGCCCACGACGGGATCTTCCCCAAGGGCATCGGCTCCAGCCTCATGACCCTCCAGGGCGTCATGTTCGCCTACCTCGCCGTCGAGCTCGTCGGTGTCACCGCGGGTGAGTCCGAGAACCCGGAGAAGACCCTGCCCAAGGCCATCAACACGCTGCCGTGGCGCATCATCGTCTTCTACGTCGGTGCGCTGAGCGTGATCCTCATGGTCGTCAAGTGGACGGAGTTCGAGCCGGGCGTCAGCCCGTTCGTGGCCGCCTTCGCGAAGATCGGCATCCCGGCCGGCGCGGCGATCGTCAACTTCGTCGTACTGACCGCGGCACTGTCGTCCTGCAACTCGGGCATGTACTCCACCGGGCGCATGCTCCGCGACCTCGCCGCCAACACCGAGGCCCCGAAGGTGCTCGGCAAGCTCAGCTCCACCAAGACCCCGGCCATCGGCATCACCCTCTCCGCCGTCCTCATGGGCATCGGCGTGGTCCTGAACTACGTCGTTCCGGAGAAGGCCTTCGGCTACGTCACCTCGGTGGCCACCGCGGCCGGCATCTGGACCTGGCTGATGATCCTCGTCAGCCACATCCTCTACCGCCGCGCGGTCGTCGCCGGCCGCCTGCCCGCCTCGTCCTTCCCGGCACCGGGCGGCACGGTGTGCAGCTGGATCGCGGTCGCGTTCCTGCTCATGGTGACCGTCCTGATCGCC
Source organism: Streptomyces sp. NPDC002446 (assembly GCF_053595675.1). Lineage (NCBI taxonomy): Bacteria > Bacillati > Actinomycetota > Actinomycetes > Kitasatosporales > Streptomycetaceae > Streptomyces > Streptomyces sp. NPDC002446. The sequence goes on from NZ_JBSFYC010000083.1 coordinate 23,503, forward strand.
ATCGACCCGGACAGCCGAGTGTCGCTGTACGTGGGTGCCGGCTGGGCCGCGTGCCTGGCGATCGGCTGGGCCATCCTCAAGGCCCGCAACCCGCACATCACGGCCAAGGGGACGCACCAGGACAAGCAGCTGGAGACCGCCGGCCAGCCCCGCGGCTGACCGGAACGGACTCTCCAGGTCCTGACAGACGGCCCTCGACGCCGTCACCTCCCTCGACGGGGCGCCCAGGCACAGATGCCTGGGCGCCTCGTCGGCTTTGTGGGGCGTCCCCGCGATGCCCGTCACTCCTACGGCGTGCCCGGGGGCTGATTGCTCTTAGTCCACTTGGCCCCAACAGATGCGGGTGACCGCCTCGGCTCCGGTTCGTCGTGCTTCCATCTCGGCATGGAGGTGCTCACGTGATCGAGAAGGCCGGAGACCGACAGCAGGACGGCGACCCGCCCGCGGGTGCGTCGCGGCGGCGCATCCTGGCCGCGGCCGCCCTGGCGCCGATGGTGGCCGGGGCGTCGGCCCCCGCCCGGGCCCTGGCCACCGGGAAGCCAGAGGGAAAGAACGGCAAGCTGATCAAGCCGGTTGCCACTGCCGTGTCGGGCTGGGAGAGCGTGGCCCACACGCTGGGCCGACCAGGCGATATGAAGCGCAACATGATGTACCACACGGCCTTCCCGCGGCACGACCTGCTCGTGCGGTCCCAGAACGTCGTCGTCAGACCGGCGCTGGCCCTCGGCTCGCACGTGTCCTTCGTCCGCTACGCCGATCACAGCACGCTGGTGATGGGCGATCTGGTGGTCGCCGAGCGCGAACTGCAGCCCTTCATCGACGCCCTGCAGACGCACGAGATCGGGCTGACGGCGATCCACAAGCACCTCCTCTCCCAGACTCCCGACATCTGGTGGGTCCACGTCCACTCACACGGTCACGACACCGTCGCCCTGGCCCGCGGCCTGCGCGCGGCACTCGACCGCACCGGCACCCCGCCCGCGCTGCCGTCGGCCCCGGCGCGGCTCGTCGACCTGGACACCGTCGGCGTCGATGCCGCGCTGGGCGTCAAGGGTTCCGTCGACGACGGCATCTACAAGTCCGTCTTCGTCCGCCGGGAGACCGTCAGCGACGGCCGCCGGGTACTGCCGCCGGGGCTCGGGTCGACCAGCGCGTTCAACTTCCAGCCGCTGGGCGGCGGCCGGGCTGCGGTCAGCGGCGACTGCGCCATGATCGCCAAGGAGGTCCAAGACGTCCTGGCGGCACTGCGACGCGCCGGGGCCGAGCTCGTCGAGCTCCACAACCACGGCTTGACGGACAAACCCCGCCTATTCTTTGTGCACTTCTGGGTCGTCGGCGACGCCGTCAGGCTCGCCCACGCCCTGCGCCCCGCGCTGGACGCCACCAACGTCATGCCGGCCGGCTGATCGAAGCCGCCCCCCGGGTGCCCGCCTCGGCACGTCCGCGTCCAGAGCCGGCTGCTGGCATCCCGGGGGCTCAGCGCCAACGGCGTTCGACCACCCCACCGGTAAGGTCGCCCCGAGGACGTCGTTGATCTGGGGGATTGGGGGATTCATGACGGCAGCGGACGCGCCGCCCATCGTCCTGGTACACGGGACACGGTTCAGCGCAGAACAGTGGAGCCCGCAACTCGCCGCACTCCAAGAGGAGTTCCCGGTGGTCGCGGTCGACCTGCCCGGCCACGGCACGCGCTCCGCGCAGCCCTGGAGCCTGGCCGCGGCGACGGAGGTCATTGCATCCGCGGTGGACTCGCTCGACCGCGGGCCGGCGCTGGTCGTAGGGCACTCACTCGGCGGATACGCCTCACTGGAGTTCGCACGGCGCTGCCCGGACCGGCTGCGCGGACTGGTCCTCGCAGGAGCCAGCGTCTCGACTCGCGGCCCGTGGGCCATCCCGTACCGATGGGTCGCCGGGCTCGTCCCGCAGATCGCGGGGGACCGGCTGACCCGCTGGAACGACCGGCTGCTGCGCCGCCTCTATCCACCCGAGGTGGTGGAGCCGACCATCCGCGCCGGTTACGCCTTCCACACCCTGCCAGCCGCCTGGGGCGAGGTGCTGGGCCGCTTCGACGCGGCTGCGATGCGCCATGTGGCGGCTCCCGTGCTCATCCTGAACGGCGAGAAGGACACCGTCTTCCGTTCCGGCGAAGTGGACTTCGCCCGCGCACATCCGCAGGCCCGTATCGAACTGATCCCTCGCGCACGACATCTCGCCAACTTCGACGCACCGGATGCCTTCACCGACGCGATCCGCCGCTTCGCCCGGCAGTTGCCGCAGGAAGCCGGTCTGTGAATCCACCAAGCACTTCGCCGAGTGCCAGGAGTGTGGTGCGGAGGTGGAGTGGTGGGTGGTCCAGGCACGGGTGGTCGACTCGTCACGTTCGCGCGCCCGGCACCGATCCGCTCCCTACCCGGCCGAGACCACGGGCACAGAGGCTAGATCTCCCGATGGGCGGCGAACGCCGACCGCATCCGCTTGCTGTTCACCATCAGGACGACACCGATCAGCAGGATTCCGCAGACGGCCTGCTCAATTCTCAGCCATGCCGGAAAAGCACCTGGAAGTGCAACGATGACGGAAATTGCCGTCACCATCACCCCTGAGGCCAAGCGCAGCCGGAGATATGACCGGCTGTGACCGCGGGCTGTTCCCGCGGCGAAAGCGGCCATGAGGAGTGATGTGGCGACGACGATGCTCACGCGGACCCAGACGGCGTCGGTCACCAAGTCGTGATGGCCGCGCAGCAGGATGATGGCGATGAGTGTGCACACGCTGAGCCCGACATAGCAGCCGACAAGCAGCTTGGTGCTGCGTAATGCCCGCTGGATACGCGGATGGCTCAACCTTTCATTGGAAGGCGCGGCCGGGTGCGTACTGCGCGTTGCCATGCTGGTCCTCTCTCTTCTCTCTGCTCTCCCCGCTGCGGGGTCGCTACCAGGATCCGGTGCGTGAGCGGCGTGATCATCGTTCACTGGGACGAGACGCGGTGCCCTGGCCTCAGGGATCTGCTCAGGGTCCCCCCGTAGTGGATTCGTATCTTTGTTTCGGTATCGGCCGCCCGATCACCTGTGTTCGAGAGGTGTGCGACGCGGCGGCCCACTCAAGGGTGAATGATTCTTCGGGTCGTCGATACTCTGTTCGCGTTTATTTCGGGTGGGATGGATATTCCTGGTCCCGAAAATGGGCGGCAGGGCGCAGGGCAAACGTTATTTCGTAACCAACTGCCGTACTGCGACGGGCACTTGGAGGCAACGGCGCAAGAATGCGAAGACGCAAGGGCGCAAGGGGATGTTCGACTGTTGTGCACTGGAATCGCGCGCCCTCTGTGTACCACTCAATGCCATCAGTCCGTCATTGCGTTGTTGAGGTTTTCCTACTTATCGTTGAGCCGCGGATTTCGCCGCTCGCAACTGCCGTCACGGGAGTTGCTTGAAATCCGCTGCACAGGCGCCTGTTGTGTACACCGTCCCCAGGAAAGAAGGAGAACGATCATGACGTACGAGCGTCCCACCCTCGCCAAGGCCGGCAGCTTCCGCAAGGTCACCGGCCTCAAGGACAACGGCCCGAAGGACGTCCTCGGCGGCAAGCAGGTCCTCTGACCGAGGCCACCCGCGACCGCTGAGCGGTCCGGGCGCAGCGCGCACCGGACCGACCGCTTAGCAGGTCCGGTCATCGGGTGGCGGCAGCCGGCCGCCACCCGTTCTCTGTTCTGCCTCCCTGTTCCGAGTGTCACCGACCGAAGGCCGTAGCCCATGGACCAGTCCTTGTCGCTCCAGGTCGTACCCGCCTGGTTCGTCGCTCTGCCCGACACCGACGCGGCCGGGGCTCTCGCCGTCAAGGCGCTCTCCTACGCGGACCGGAGCCTGGCGCACGCATCGGGGCGCCCCTGGCTGGTGGGCCGTTGGGCACCGGAGACCGTCGTGACGGGGGAGTGCGGGGGGACGCGTGTCGCGGTGATCGGGGAGCATGCCGTCACCGCGCGGGATGCCGAGCGGGCCGCCGCGGCGGCCGCCACCGGCTCGCCGACGGCTTTGGACCGCGCGGCCGACTGGGCCGGCAGCTTCCACCTGGTCGTCAGCGGCGGTGACCGGTTAACGGTGCGGGCCGGTGTGGTCGACCTGCGCCGGGTGTTCCACACCCGGGCCGGTACGTCCGGCCGCGGACCGGTGAGCGTGGCGGCCGACCGGGCCGATGTCCTCGCCGAGCTGGTCGGTGCCGAACTGGACGAGCGCCGCATCGCTCTTGAGATGCTCAGGGCACCGTACCCCCGCGCCGGGGACCCACTGTGGCGCGGTCTGCACGCCGTTCCGGGCGGGCACTGTCTGACGATCCATCACGACGGGCGGTCCCACACCAGGCGGTGGTGGTCACCGCCCGACCCCGTCGTCCCCCTCGCCGTCGGCGCCGGGCGACTGCAAGAGGCCCTGACCGAAGCGGTCGAGGTGCGTACCCGCGGGCGCGACCTGGTGACCTCGGACCTGGGCGGGCTGGACTCCACTGCCGTGTGCTGTACGGCGGCACGCACCGGGACCAGTGTCGTCGCCTACACCGCCGCGCTCCACGACGAGGCCGGCGACGACGTGTACTGGGCCAGGCGGACCGTCGAGGCGCTGAACGGCATCGAGCACCATGTCGTCCCGGCCCAGGACGTGGCCATGACCTTCGACGGGATCGATGCCCTGTCGGACGTCCTGGACACGCCCAGCATCCTCACCGTCGACCGCAACCGCCGTATGGGCATCGTGGAGTTGGCGGCCGCCCGCGGGTCCGACCTCCATTTCACCGGCCTGGGCGGCGACGAACTGCTGGCCGGTACGCCCGCCCGTCTGCATGCGCTGCTGCTCACCCATCCCCTCGTCGCCTGGCGGGCGGTACGGGGGTACGCCGCCAAATACCGGTGGTCGCGGAGCGGAGTACTGCGCCAGCTCCTGGACCGGAGCCCCTACCGGACGTGGCTTCAGCGGGTGGCCCGCGATCTGACCGAACCAGCGGTCCCTGAAGACGAGCCGTTGCTCGGCTGGGCGATTCCGCCCCGGATGCCGCCCTGGGCCACCCCGGACGCCCTCACCGCAGCACGCGAGCTGCTCTGCGCGGAGCTGTCCGACGTCCAGCCCCGGGGCCGGGGGCACGGCGAACACCGCGAGCTGGTCGGGATGGACGGCATCTCCCAATGGGCGCGGCACATCGGTCAGATGGCCGCCCCGCTGGGCATCGGGGTCAGCGCGCCCTACTACGACGCCCACGTCATCGAGGCGGCCCTCGCCGTCCGACCGCAGGAGCGGATCACTCCGTGGCGGTACAAGCCGCTCATCGTCGAGGCCATGCGCGGAGTCGTGCCGGAAGCCAGCCGCACCCGCGACACCAAGGCGAACGCCACGTACGAGGAGGAAGCGGGACTGCGCGAGCACCGCCGGGGACTGCTGGCGCTGTGCGAGGACTCCCGGCTCGCCCGGCTCGGTCTGGTCGACGAGCGGGTCCTTCGCGAATGGTGCCGTCGTGCTCTGTCCGCGGAGACGGAGAGCTATCGGCTGCATTCGACCATCGCCTGCGAAGTCTGGCTGCGCTCCCGGGAGATGACGCCACCGCCCGTCAGCCGGCCGGCAACGCAACACGGCCGGGTCCCTGCACCCGCCCGCCCGTCGGCCCTGCCCGCCGCCAACCGCGAGACCTGAGAGTGGTGAATTCAGTGGTTACCCTGAAGCCCGGTGTCCTGCTGACCGAGACCGAGTACGGCGTGGCGCTGCTCGACCAGGAGAGCGCCGAGTACTGGACGCTCAACCCGACGGCCGCCATCGTTCTGCAGACCCTCATGGACGGCCACGGCACCGAGCGCGCGGTGGAGATCCTGACCACGCGCTACGACGACGTCGACGTCGAACTGGCCACGGAGGACGTCGGCCGCATCGTCGGCGAGCTGCGCTCGGCGGGACTCGTCACGTCCTGATCGATTCGGTCCGTTCAACTCTGTCGGACTGTTCCTCCGCCTTCGTCCCTCCAGGCCCGGCCGTCCCGGGCCTGTCTGTCCAGACCGGAGAGTCACGCATGTCGACGCCGGAAGTGGTCCCGTACCGCCCGCGCTCCGTTCCACCGGCCCGCCGTTTCCTGGTCCGGGTGGTGGTGTGCTGTGCCCATGTGCTCGCCACCCAGCCGCCCGGCCGTATTCGCGCCGTACTGCGCCGGCTGCGCCGCGGCGCGAGGCCCGCCACCCTCGCCGAGGCGAGCACGGCGCGGCAGACGGTGCTCGCCGTGAGTCTCGCCGCAGGAGGCCACAAAGGGTGCCTGACCAGGTCCTTGGCCACCGTCCTGCTGTGCCGTTGGGACGGCCGGTGGCCCGTCTGGTGCGTGGGAGTACGCAGCCGCCCGCCGTTCGCGGCGCACGCCTGGGTGGAGGCCGAGGGAGTCCTCGTCGGCGAAGGCGCCTCGGCCGACTACTTCCAGCGCTTCTTCACCGTGGAGTGAGCAGATGAGCGCGGCACCCTCCGTCGAAACGCCTCGCACTGGCCCCGGCGACCGCTCCCAGACGTCTGAGAACCCGGTCGGCGCGACGCCGGGGCACCGGGCCCTCGCAGGTCATCTGCGTCGGCAGCGCGGGCGCATGGCCCTGGGCGTCGCACTGGGACTCATGGGCAGCGTCATGGGGCTCGCCCAGCCCCTGGCGGCCAAGCGCGTGATGGACGGAATGAGCCGGGGGCAGCCCGAGGCCGGATCCGTACTCGTGCTCAGCCTGCTGGTGGTGGCCGGGGCGCTCCTCGTAGGGCTGGGGCACTACGTGCTGCAGTGGTCGGCCGAGTCCATGGTGTACGCCGCCCGGCGCCGGCTGACCGAGCGGCTTCTGCGGCTGCGGGTGCCCGTGGTGGAGCGCACCGAGCCGGGCGATCTGATCGCCCGTGTGACCTCCGATACGGCGGTGCTGCGCCAGTCCGTTCCCCAGGCGGTGTCCGCGGCGGTCACCGGCACACTGGTCACCGCGGCGACGGTCGTCATGATGGGGCTGCTCGACGCCGTGCTGCTGTGCGTCACCCTCGCTGTGATCGGCGTCGTCGGCGTCATCGTCGCGGTCGTGGCGCCGCGGATCGGCCGTGCCACCCGGCACACACAGGAGTCGGTGGGGCAGATCGGGGCCGCGCTGGAGCGGGTCTTCGGCGCATACCGCACGGTCAAGGCGTCGGGCGCCGAGCGGCGGGAGGCCGCGGCGCTGCACCGGGTGGCGGAGGAAGCCCGCCGGACCGGGGTACGGGCCGCCGCGTGGGAGGCGGTGTCGGCGACGGCCTCGGCGGTCGTCGTCCAGGTCAGTTTCCTCGTCGTCCTCGGGGTGGGGGGCGCACGCGTGACGTCCGGCGCCATCAGCGTCTCCACGCTCGTCGCGTTCCTCCTCTATCTCTTCGCGCTGGCTCCTCGCATCGGCCAACTGGCCGAGGGAGTCGGCCAGTTCCAGGTCGGCTCGGCAGCTGCCGTCCGCATCGAACACGTCGAGAGGCTGGAGGTCGAGAAGCTGGAAGCGGAGCACGTACGAGAGCGGGCCGTCGCGGCGGATTCCCCCGCCGGCCCGGACACCACGCCTGCGGCCCCGGGTTCCCCTGCGGCCCCCGCGGTCGCGGCTTCCGAACGCGGCGGGTCGCCCGTCGGTGTGGCGTTCCACCAGGTGTGCTTCGCCTACCGCCCCGGACTGCCCCGCGTCCACCACGAGGTCACGTTCTCCCTGCCCGCACGCGGACTGACCGCTTTCGTCGGCCCGTCCGGCGCCGGCAAGACCACGGTCTTCTCCCTGATCGAGCGCTTCTACGAGCCTGAGGCCGGACGGGTACTCCTGGACGGTGAGGACGTACGACGGTGGCCGCTGCCCCTGCTTCGCGCCTCGATCGGCTACGTCGAGCAGGACGTTCCCGTCCTCGCCGGCACCCTGCGCGACAACCTGACCCTCGGCACCGTCGAGCCCAGCGACGAGGAGCTCGCCCGTGTCCTGCGGATGGCCCGGCTGGATGTGCTGGCGGACGGTCTGCCCCATGGCCTGGACACCGACGTCGGCCATCGGGGCAGCCGGCTCTCCGGTGGCGAGCGACAGCGTGTCGCGATCGCCCGCGCCTTGCTGCGTCGGCCGAGGCTGCTGCTGCTGGACGAGGCCACCTCCCAGCTCGACGCGGCCAACGAGGCGGCGTTGCGCGACACGATCACCGAAACCGCCCTCCGCACAACGGTGTTGGTGATCGCCCACCGGCTGTCCACCGTGACCAGCGCGGACCGCATCGTGGTCATGGAAGCGGGCCGGGTACGGGCGGTCGGCACCCACGCCCAGCTCATGAAAGGCGACGCCCTCTACGGCGAACTGGCGAGCACTCAGCTGCTCGGCCAGTGAATCAGGTTGTCGCCCCGCGGGGGGTTGCTCCCGCCGTGATGAGGAGAGCGGCGGTTTCGGAATGGGAACCGTCTTGCGCCCACTCCAGGGGAGAGCGGCCGGTGCCGTGGTCTTCGCGAAGGTTCGGATCGGCGCCCCGTGCCAGGAGTTCACGCACGGTTTCCGTGTACCCCCAGCATGCTGCTGCGCACAACGGCGTGCCCTCCGCGCCGATTCCGCTGCTCTCGGTGTCGGGGGTGGCGCCGGCTGCCAGGAGCAGGCGGGCGATCTCCGCCTTGCCGCACACGGAAGCCGTGTAGAGGGGGGTGGTGCCCTCGCCGTCGGCTCGCTCCGGGTCGGCGCCGGCCCGCAGAAGCGCCTTAACGCGGGCGGTGTCACCCAGCAGAATTGCTCCGAAGAGTTGCCGGGAGAGTTTCTTGCGCCGCCGCTGGTTCATGGTTGCTGAGGTTAGCGATCGGGTACGCGGCCGGGCCAGCCATTTCTGTGCCGCCGGGCGTGAGGTGCCCGAGCGGTGCGGGCCCTGTGCCATGCCGCGTACTCTCGCGGCCGGCTGCTGGCAGGATGCCCCTATGGCGAGCACCCCATCGATTAGCTACGTACGGATAGCCGAAGTCCTCACCGACCTCGGGATGATCACCCAAGAGAAGGCCCGGAGCGTCCTGGACGAGGCCGCCGCGTACGCGACCGAGCCGATCAAGCCACACTACGAAGTCGCCAGCGCCCTCGAATCCTTCGACGTGGCCGTCTCCATCCACTCCGAGGACGTCGACTTCGCCGACGAGCACTACGAATGGCTGCTGAACGAGGCCGCAGCCCTCACCGGCGGCAGAGTCACCGTCTCCCACTACCGCTTTGAGAAGGACAACCCGGACGACGAGGACTGCGGGCTGGGGACGATGCACTTCGAGTGCAACGGCAAGCCGCTCTCCTTCGGCATCGAGCAGGAGTCGAACGACTACCTCGACATGGGAGCAGCGCGGCAGGCCATCGAAGCGCTCAGTCCCCATGACGATCCCCGGGACTTCCGCTGCGTCGTACAGGCAGGCCCGCATCTCGACGACGACATCATGGTCCTGGCCACGGCCGAGCAGCGGGCAGGTCTCCTCCAGCACCTGGGCATCACGTTCGAACCGCCTTTGGGCTCACACTGACCACGGCGTCCCGACGCCGTCTGACCTGCACAAACGCGATAGGCCCCCTCTCCAGA
>NZ_JBSFYC010000084.1:0-32012 GCF_053595675.1 Streptomyces sp. NPDC002446
GGCCTCCTCCAGGTGATCCAGCCCACCTTCGACCGCTACCACGTCTCCGGCACCCCCCACAACCTCGTCGACCCGGTCGCCAACATCACCGCCGCCGCCAACTACGCCGCCGACCGCTACGGCTCCATCGACAACGTCAACTCCGCCTACTGACCAGCGGAGCGACGCCGGCTCGCACAGCGGCGGATGGCGCGTGCGCCGCTGAGCGGTGAAGCGGAGCGGGTCCCGGTACGGCCGGGGCCCGCTCCGCCTTTGTGTGCCCTGGCGGCGGCCGGGGCCGGACCGTGTCGGGGTGACCCCTTCTGACGGCCAGACGGGTGAGATGCGGGGCCGGTCGGCGGACTGACGGCCTGTTGGGTCATAGAGTCAGGCAGTTCTGCGTATAAGTCTTTTATCGGCAGAATTCTGCTCAAAAGCTGCCGAACCTGACTCAACCGAAGGCCTCGGAGGCATGCGATGCCCTTGCGCAGATCCGGTCCGGCCCGCCGCGCAGTCCCCTATGCGGCCGGAATGCTCGTTTCTCTTCTCTCCGTGCTCGCTCTGCCCCTCGCGCTGCCCGGCCTGGCCACGGCGTCGGATGCCGGTAAGAGACCCGCCCACCCCGAGCAGGACTGGATGGGCTCCACCATCGCCGCCCGCGAGGGCGGCGACCGGGCCGGCGGCGGGCTGGAGGCGCAGGGGGCGCACGGCCGCGCCGTGGCCGGTGTCGATGTCTCCAGCCACAACCACCATGTCGCCTGGTCGGCGCTGCGCAGGTCCGGGGTGCGTTTCGCGTACGTCAAGGCCACCGAGGGGACCAGTTACAAGAACCCGTACTTCGCGCAGCAGTACCGGGGTTCGTACGAGGCCGGCATGATCCGGGGCGCGTACCACTTCGCGCTTCCCGATCACTCCAGCGGCAGCTCGCAGGCGCGGTACTTCGCGGACCACGGCGGCGACTGGTCCAGGGACGGCCGGACGCTGCCCGGGGCGCTCGACATGGAGTACAACCCCTACGGCGCCACCTGTTACGGGAAGAGCCACAAGCAGATGGTCAACTGGATCCAGGACTTCGTGGAGGCCTACCGGGAGGAGACCGGCCGCGACGCGGTCATCTACACCTCCACCAACTGGTGGAAGCGGTGCACGGGCAACTCGGGCAAGTTCGGCCGGACGAACCCGTTGTGGATCCCGCGCTACGGCTCCTCCGTCGGCGCGCTGCCGGCCGGCTGGCGGTACCACAGCATCTGGCAGCACACCTCCTCGGGCCACCCGATCGGCGACCGCAACCGCTTCAACGGGAACTACAACCGCCTGAAGGTCCTCGCGAACGGCGGCTGACCCGCCGCCCCGCCCCCGCGCACCCCGACCGGTCCCCGGCGCCGCAGCAGGCGCCGGGGACCGTCGCATGCCGTCCCCGTCGGGCCGCCGGCGCACCGCCGCCGCCCTCGGCAACACGCCCGGAATATCCGGGAATTCGCGCCCGAGTACAACCATCGGCGGCCGAAGGCGGTCCAACACTGCGAAATGACCACGAGACGCACCACCCGACGGGGGTTTTCCCATGAAGCGTTCACGTGCCATCGCAGGATCCGCCGCACTCGCCGTGGCCGGCCTCGCCACCATGGCGACGGCCACCACCGCCTCCGCCGCCCCGGCGGCCGCCGCGTACAACGGGGCCTGCGGCAGCGGCTACAAGGTCGTGAATTCCGTACCGGTCACCGGAAAGGGGACCGTGTACCTGACGTACAGCGCGACAACCGGAAAGAACTGTGTGGTGACGGTGCGGAACAGCCCCGGTAGTCCGGTGTACATGTACACCTATCTCACGGCCACCGACGGCAGTTCCGACTGGGTTTATGACAGCGGCGACTACACCTCGTACGCCGGCCCGGTTTATCTGCCCGCAAAGGGCCGGTGTGTGGATTGGGGCGGCACGATCCAGTCGGTCAGTGTCAGTGTTTCCGGTTCCAATTGCGGCCGAATGGCGGCCGGGGTCGTCACGCACCACTGACGTACCGCCGACCGCTGCGCCGAGTGCCGTGCGGCGGCGGGTTCCCGGGCTCGCGTCCGGGAACCCGCCGTCGCGGCGCGCCTTCTCCCGGAAGCCAACTCGCCTTCCCCGCAAGCGCCTTGACCGGGCGTGCGGCCGCCGGGCCGGCCGGATCACTCCAGGCCCAGCGCCCGCAGTGCGGAACGTGCCGCGTTGTGGCCGCTCATGCCGTGGGCGCCGGCACCCGGCGGGGTGGACGCCGAGCAGAGGTACACGCCGGGGACGCCCGTGCGGTAGGGGTCGAGGGCGATGCGGGGGCGCATCGTCAGCTGGAGCGGGGTGTTGGCGCCGCCGATGATGTCACCGCCGACGAGGTTGGCGTTGCCGCGTTCCAGGTCGGCGGTGGTGGTGGAGGTGGCGGCGACGATGCGTTCGCGCGTGCCGGGCGCGAAGCGCTCGAACTGCGCCAGCATCGCGGCGGTGGCGTCGCCGCGGTAGCCGTGCGGCACATGCGCGTACGCGGAGACGGGGTGGATGTCTCCGGCGGAGCGGCCAGTGTCGGCGAGGTACGACTGGGAGACCAGCAGGAACGGCCGCTCGGGCATCCGCCCGCGGTGCACCTCGCGCTCCGCGTGCGCGATCTGCTCGAAGCTGCCGCCCAGATGTACGGTTCCGGCCCGACGGCAGGCCTCGGCGCGCCAGGGGATGCCGCCCTCGACCGCCAGGTCGAGCTTGAACGCGCCGGGTGCGGGCCGGTAGCGGGTGTAGGCGCGGCGTACCCGCGGCGGCAGCCGGTCGCCGATCACGGCCGCGGCGGCCGCCGGGGCCAGGTCAAGCAATACCGTTGCGGCGGGCGGTAGTTGGTCGAGCGAGCGGATGCGTACGCCGGTCTCGATGCGCCCGCCCAGCGCCCTGAGCAGGGCGGCCAGCGCGTCGGCGATGGCGCGGGAGCCGCCCTTGGCGACCGGCCAGCCGTACCGGTGCCCGGCCGCGATGACCATGACTCCGACGGACGCGGCGGCCGGCTGTGTCAGGGGGCCGAAGAGATGCGCCGCCACCCCGCCGAACAGGCCGCGGCCCGCCTCCGTACGGAAGCGGCGGGCGACGAGCGTGGCGGGCTGCAGGGCGCGCAGGCCGAAGCGCGCGAGGCGGAACGGATGCCGGGGCACCGTGACGAGTGGCCGCATCACCGCGTCGGCCAGCACCTCGGCGTCCGCGCTCAGCGGTCCGAACAGCCGTTGCCAGGCAGGCCCGTCGGCGCCCAGGGCGTCGGCCGTCCGCTCCACCGACCGGTACAGCGCCCCGGCTCCTCCGCTGTCCACCGGGTGGGCCAGATCGATCTCGGGCCAGCACCACTCCAGTCCGTGTGCCGCGAGATCCAGCGTGCGCAGATACGGGGAGCCGGCGCCCATCACATGCGTCGAGGAGCAGTGGTCGAAGAGCACGCCGGGTACGGACAGCTCGCCGCTGCGGACCCCGCCGCCGATCTCGTCGGCCGCCTCGAACACCGTGACCCGCAGCCCGCGGCGGGCCAGTGTGACCGCCGCGGCCAGCCCGTTCGGCCCGGCTCCCACCACCACTGCGGAGTCTCGCTCCCGCCCTGTCCGTAACGTCATGCCCTCAGCATGCGGGAGGGCATGGGCCGGTGCTCTCCCGGGCCTCCAGATGCGGCTGTTCGCCCTGTACGGTGCGCAGCGGTCCGCCGTCGAGCAGGGCGAGGAGTTCCCGGGCGGCGAGGCGCCCGAAGCCGGGGGTGTCGCGGACGAGGGCGGTCAGCCGGGGGTGGGTGACGCGGCAGAGCGCCGAATCGTCCCAGGCCACGATGGACAGGTGGGCGGGTACGGGGATGCCGCGTCCGGCGGCGACCGAGGCGCCGGCCACGGCCATCACGTCGTTGTCGTAGATGATCGCGGTGGGCGGCTTCGCGGCGTCGAGGATGCGGCGGGTGGCTTCGGCTCCTTCGGCGTCGGAGTAGTCGGTGGTCACGGAGCGGACCTGGTGTTCGCCGAGGCCGCGGAGGGCCGCTTCGGTACGGAGTGAGCGGATGCGGCGTGCGGTGTGGGCGAGGCCGGGCATGCCCGCCACATGCACGATGCGGCGGTGTCCGAGGCCGTGGAGGTGGTCGAGGACCCGGGCCATGGCCTCGGAGTCATCGGCCCAGACGGTGGAGAGCGCGGACTGCGGGTGGTCGGCGGGCCGCTGCCCGGGCGGGCCGCCGATGACGACGGCCGGCAGGCCGAGGGCGGCGAGCAGCTCCGGCCGGGGGTCCTCGGTGCGCGGGTCGACCACCAGGACGCCGTCCACCCGGCGTTCGGCCCACCAGCGGCGGTAGAGCGCGCACTCGGCGTCGAGGTCCTCGACGACCTGGAAGAGCAGCGCGGTCTTCCGTACGGAGAGCACTTCCTGGATGCCGGAGACGAGTTGCAGGAAGAAGGACTCCACGCCCAGGGTCTGCGCGGGCCGGGCGAGCACCAGCCCCAGGGCGCCGGCGTGCTCGCCGGACAGCGCGCGGGCGGCGCTGTTGGCCTGCCAGCCCAGCTCCTCCGCGACGCGCCGTACGCGGGCGCGGGTGTCCCGGGAGACGCCCGGCCGGTCGTTGAGGGCGAAGGAGACGGCGCTCTCCGAGACCCCGGCCCGGCGGGCGATGTCCTTGATCGTCGGTCGGCGCGCCGGCTTGCGGCGGGCGGCCTCACCGGGCGCTGTCATGGCGGGCTCTCCTCGGCCTAAACCGCATTAGTGCGCTCAGTCTGATCAGCGTCGGGGGGTGTGTCAAACGCCGGGCGTTGATCGTTGCGGACGCCGGTTCCGGAGCATCCCGGCGGACCGTGCCGGGTGGTCGGGGATCAGGGTATTGACACCTACTAAAACGCATTAGTAGCGTCTTCCGCGTCGTCGTCTGAGGGCCTTGTCCGAGGTCCCTTGTCCGAGGTCCATTTTCCTTTCTGGCCCGCAGTCGATTGTGGCTGCTTTTTGCTTCCTGTTCTGCCGCCGCACCACACGTTGATCGTCCGGCACGTTGATCGTCCGGCACGTCGATTGCCCGGCCGCCGCCCGCACCGTCCGGTCCGCGCGGCGATCCCCTCGGTGTCCGGTCCCAGCAAAAGGAGCCGCCAGCGATGCGTTTTCCCAGTCGAGCGGCCGCCGTGACGGCGGCTCTGGCCACCTCGGCGCTCGCCCTGACCGCATGCGGGTCCCCAGGAGGATCCGGCGGGCCGGACAGCGCTTCGGGGAAGGTCGAGGGGCAGGTCACTTTCCAGACCTGGAACCTCAAGGCGAATTTCAAGGATTACTTCGAGGACCTCATCGCGGATTTCGAGGACAAGTATCCGGATGCCCAGGTGAAATGGGTGGATCAGCCGGCCGAGGGATATCCGGAGAAGCTGAGTGCGGATGCGGCGGGCGGAACGCTTCCGGATGTCGTCAATGTCTCCCCGGATCTCGCGTATCCGCTGGCGAGGGCGGGGCTCGCACTCGACCTGGAAAAGGCCGCGGGAAAACACCGGGGAGAGTATCTCCCCGGCGCGTGGAAGAGTCATGAGATGCCGGGGATGCCGGGGGTCTACGCCTTTCCCTGGTATCTGAACACCGGGCCGATGTTCTACAACAAGTCCCTCTTCGCGAAGGCCGGGCTCGACCCGGAGAAGCCGCCGACCACCTACGACCAGCTCTTCACGGACGCGGTGGCGATGGCGGAGAAGAGCGGGCGGCGGATTGCGATGCTCGCCAGTACGCCGTCGATCGAGGACTTCGGACGGTACGGCGTGCGGCTGATGAACGCCCAGGGCACGGAGTTCACCTTCAACGAGCCCAAGGGCGTCGAACTGCTGCGGCACTACCGGAAGCTGTACACGGCCGGGGCGCTGGACTCCCAGGCGCTCACCGCGCAGGCGGAGTCGTCGGGGCGGAAGTTCCAGCAGCAGTCGGTGGCGATGAATCCGGGCAGCGCGCTCGATCTGGAGAACTTCAAGAAGGAGGCGCCGGGCCTCTACCGGCACATCGGCATCACGGACGCGGTCAACAACACCGGCAAGGCCAATATGTACGTCCAGGGCCTGATGGTGAACGCCCAGAGCAAGGTCAAGCCGGCGGCGGTGGCGTTCGCCCGCTTCGTCACCGACGAGAAGAACCAGATGGCCTTCGCCAAGGAGGTCACGGTCTTCCCGAGCACCAAGGGCTCGCTGGACGATCCGTACTTCACCCAGCAGGACGGCACCGACGCGACCCGGGTACGGGTGGCCGCGGCCACGTCGCTGAAGACCGCGGTGAACTACACCCCGGTGCTGCTCAGCGACCAGATGAAGACCGTGCTGCGCAACGCGGTCGCCAAGGCCGTACAGGGCGAGCAGTCCCCCGAGGCGGCGCTGGACGGAGCGGTCGCCGAGTGCAATCGCCTGCTGCGGACCGGCTGAGGACGAGGCGCTCCGTGAAGACACACAGGCCGGCCAGCCCATGGCTGTTCCTCGCTCCCGGGCTGCTGATCGTGGGCGCGTTCGGCCTCTATCCGTTCCTGAGCACGGTGGGGCACTCCTTCACCGATGCCCGCACGCTCACCGCGGGGCGGTTCGTCGGCGGCGCCAACTACCGGGAGCTGATCCATGACGCGATGTTCTGGACGGGGCTGCGCAACAGCCTGCTGTACGTGCTGGGGGTGGTGCCGCCGCTGGTGATACTGCCGCTGCTGCTGGCCATGCTGGTGCAGCGGCAGATACCCGGGATCACGTTCTTCCGGGCCGCGTTCTACACGCCGGTGGTCGCCTCCGTCGTCGTGGTCGGTCTGATCTGGGTGTGGCTGCTGGACGACCGGGGGCTGATCAACGCGCTGCTGGAGGCCCTGGGCTTCGGCCGGGCCGGCTTTCTCAGCGATCCCTGGCTGCTGCTGCTCAGCGCGATGGCGGTCACCGTCTGGAAGGGCCTCGGCTACTACATGATCATTTACCTTGCGGCGCTGGCGAACGTTCCCCGGGAGCTGCACGAGGCCTGCGCGGTCGACGGCGCGGGCGCGGTGCGCCGCTTCGTGACCGTCACGGTGCCCGCGGTGCGCGGCACGATGGTGCTGGTGGCCGCGCTCTCCGCGGTCAGCGCCTTCAAGGTGTTCTCCGAGGTCTATCTGATGGCCGGTCCGACCGGCGGCCCCGGCGGGGCGGACACCACCTTGGTGATGCTCGTCCGGCAGGTCGGCACCGGTCTCAGCGGCCGGGTCGGCTACGCCTCCGCGCTGTCCGTCGTCGTCTTCGTGATCACCGTCGGGCTGATGCTGCTGGTGCTGCGCGCGGGCCGCAAGGAGGAGACATGAGCGCCGCGGGCGCCACCGCACCGCGGCGGCGCGACGACGGGCAACGGCGGCTGCCGTGGTGGCAGTTGCTGCTGCGCTATCTGCTGCTGCTCGCCGTGCTGGCACTGACCGTCGGGCCGTTCCTGTGGCAGCTGTCGACGTCCCTCAAGGGGCCGGGCGAGGACATCTACCGCTCTCCGCCGAGCCTGATCCCGCAGGAGGTCACCCTGGCCAACTACGCCGGCGTCGCACGGATCATCCCGGTCTGGGACTTCGCGCTGAACTCCCTGAAGGTCGCCGGCGCCAATGTGCTCACCAACTGCGCGGGCGCGGCGCTGGCCGGCTACGCGCTGGCCCGGATGCGTTTCAGGGGCCGCGGGGCCGCACTGGTCGTCTTCGTCATGGCGATGCTGGTGCCGGTCGAGAGCATCATGATCGCCCAGTTTGTGACGATGCGGGAGCTGCAGCTCAACAACACCCTGCTCGGTGTGGTGCTGCCCGGCTGCATCGGGGCGATGAACGTGCTGCTGATGCGGAACGCCTTCGCGGGTCTGCCGTACGAGGTCGAGGAGGCGGCGTTCGTCGACGGGGCCAATGCCTGGCAGCGGTTCGTACGGATCGCGCTGCCGTCGGTCAGGGGCACCCTCGCGGTCGTGGCGATCTTCGCGTTCATGGGGGCCTGGGACGACTTCCTGTGGCCGCTGATCGTGCTGAGCGACCAGTCGAAGTTCACCCTGACCATCGGCCTGAACTTTCTGCACGGCACCTTCGCGGACAACCAGCGGCTGGTCGCGGCCGGCACCGTCATCGCCGTCGTCCCGCTGATCGTGCTCTTCGCCTGTCTGCAGCGCTACTTCTTCCGCGGCGTCGGCGAGGGCGCGGTCAAGGGCTGAACCGCCCCGGCCCGCCCGATCCCCGCCCCGTACCCACAGGAGCCCCATGCGATTCGGCGCCAACTACACCCCCACCCAAGGCTGGTTCCACCACTGGCTCGACTTCGACCTGGACGCGGTGCGCGCCGACCTCGACTCCCTCGCCGTCCTCGGCCTGGACCACATCCGGGTCTTCCCGCTCTGGCCGCTCTTCCAGCCCAACCGCACCCTGATCCGGCCGCGCGCCGTGGAGCAGCTGGTGAGGCTGGCGGACGCCGCGGCCGAGCGCGGCCTCGACGTCAACGTCGACGGGCTGCAGGGCCATCTGTCGAGCTTCGACTTCCTGCCCGCCTGGACGCAGACCTGGCACCGCCGCAACATCTTCACCGACCCGGAGGTGCTGGCCGGCCAGGAGGAGTATCTGCGGACGCTGGCGGCGGCGCTCGCCGACCGGCCGAACTTCCTCGGGATGACGCTCGGCAACGAGATCAACCAGTTCTCGGACGGCCCGCACCCGGACCCGGACCGGATCACCGCCGGGCAGGCCGAGGCCTGGCTGACGCGGATGCTCGCGGCGTGCGAGCGGGGCGCGCCGGGCCGGATGCATCTGCACGCCGCGTACGACGCCGCCTGGTACCGCGACGGCCACCCCTTCACGCCCGCGCAGGCCGCCCGGCTGGGCGCCGTCACGGCCGTGCACTCCTGGGTGTTCAACGGGACGGCACAGCGGCACGGTCCGACCGGCACGGCCACCGAGCAGCACGCCGCGTACCTCATCGAGCTGTCGAAGGCCTGGGCGCAGGACCCGCACCGCCCGGTGTGGCTCCAGGAGGTCGGCGCCCCCGCCCCGCACATCCCCGCCGAGGGGGCGGCACGCTTCACCACGGCCACCGTCGCGGCCGCCCTGGACTGCCCGGACCTGTGGGGCGTCACCTGGTGGTGTTCGCACGATGTGGCGCGCTCGCTGGCGGACTTCCCCGAGCTGGAGTACGGGCTGGGGCTGCTCGGCAACGACCGTACGGTCAAGCCGGCGGGCCGGGCGATCGCGGCGCTGGTCGAGGAGTGGCGCGGCCGTACGCACCGGCCGCCGGTGCGTACCACCGCGCTGGTCGTCGACACCGGCGGTGCGGCGGCGCCGCGGCGGTCGGTGTGCGCGCCCGGCGGCCCGGTCTTCGAGGCCTGGGCGGAGCTGACCGCCCAGGGCGCCCGGCCGGCTCTCGTACTGGCCGAACTCGCCTCGGATGCCGCACATTTGACGTCCCGTGGGATCACCGAGGTCGTCCGCGCGCCGTAGGTCCCGCGCCACCGCCACCATCCGTCCCCACCGGAGGAGCACCTCATGAACCGGCAACCGCTGCCCGTCCCCCGCCGCCGTGTGCTGCTGGCCGGGGCGGGCGCCGCGGCCGCGCTGCTCGGACCGTCCCCCGGGGGCGGCCGGGCGCTGGCCGCCGGCCGTCCCGGGGCCCGCGCCGCGGACTCCCTGCAGCCGTACGCGTCGTACTGGTTCCCCGACTCGCTGCCGTCGGGCACGCCCGGGGAGGGCGTCACCTGGCGCAGTCTGGCGGCCTGGCGGCCCGAGACCGACCGGGATCTGGCGTTCAACAGGGCGACGGTGCCGCTCGCCGAACGCTTCACCCCGGTCCCGGCGAACACCACGGCCCGTGCGGGCCAGGCCCGGATCAGCGCGCTGGCGGCCTTCGACCACACCGCGGGCAACCCGTCGCAGGGCTCGGCGACTGCGGACTACTACGCGCCGACCCACTGGGCGTACCTCGACGAGCTGGTCTTCTGGGGCGGCTCCGCCGGCGAGGGCCTGATCCTGGCCCCGAACGCCCCGGTCGTCGATGCCGCGCACCGCAACGGCGTGCCGGTACTCGGCACCGTCTTCCTGCCGCCGGCCGCCTACGGCGGGCAGCTGCGCTGGACCCGCGATCTGGTGCGCAGGGACGCGGCGGGGCGCTTCCCGCTCGCCGCGAAGCTGGTGCAGGTGGCGACCGTGTACGGCTTCGACGGCTGGTTCCTCAACGCGGAGACCGAGGGTGGCGACGCCGCGCTGGCCGCCGAGATGCAGGCGTTCCTGCGGGCGCTGCGGGCCGCGGGCGCCGGGCACGGGCTGCGGATCACCTGGTACGACGCGCTGAACACGACCGGGCAGGTCGGCTGGCAGGGCGCGCTCAACGAGCTGAACCGGCCGTTCTTCCAGGACGCCGCCGGGCCGGTCGCCGATGCGCTGTTCGTCGACTTCCGCTGGAGCGCGCGGCGGCTGGCGGAGTCGGGACGGCTGGCGGACCGACTGGGCCGCAGCCGCTACGAGTTGTGGGCGGGCATCGATGTGGAATCGGCGGGCTGGGACACCCGCACCGACTGGGACGCGATCGTCCCCGCCGGGCGCGACCATGTCGTGTCGTACGGCTTCTACCGTCCCGAGTGGACGCTCACGCACCTTCCCGCGGGGCGTACGCCGGGCCAGTTCCATGCCGCGGACGACCGGTTCTGGTCCGGTGCGGGCCTGGATCCGGCCGGGCCCGGCCGGGCGGGCGGTGGCTGGCGGGCACCGGCCACCGCGGTCGCCGACCGTTCGACGCTCACCGCGCTGCCGTTCGCCACCACCTTCAACACCGGGCACGGTCTGCGCTGGTACGAGGGCGGCGTGGCCACCTCCGACACGCCCTGGAACCATCTCGGGCTGCAGGACCGGCTGCCGCCGAGGCGCTGGGCGGTACGGACCGGGGGCCGGCGCCCGGACGTGTCGCTGGACTTCGCCGACGCCTGGCGCGGCGGCAGCAGTCTGCTGGTGCGCGGTGCCCTGGACGCGCCCGCGACGCTGGAGTTGTTCTGGGCCCGGCTGCCGGTGGACGCAGCGACGGTCATCGACCTCACCCATCGTCTTGACGCGTCGTCGGGGCCGGTGACCGTCGAGGTCGCGGTCGCGCTGCGGGCGGCACCGGCGCCGGGCGAGCCCGCTCCGTACGTGTTCCGGCCGGCCGGGGCCCTGAAGCCGGGCGGCGGCTGGCGCACCGACTCCGTACGGCTCGGCCCGTCCGGCTCCGGCACGCTCCATGTGCTGGGTGTGCGGCTGACCGGCCACGGGGGTGCGGCGGCGGCCTGGCGGCTGGGCGCGCTCGCGGTCCGTGCCGCCGCCGCGACCCCGGCCCCGCCCACCGGCCTGGAGATCACCGACTCCGCCACCGCGGACGGGGCGGTCTCGCTGCGGTTGCACTGGCAGCGCGCCGCCGGTCCGGTGCGGCACTACGAGCTGCACCGCCGGCATCCGGACGGCGGGCTGCGGTTCCTCGGCGGGACCTGCGGCACGGCCTTCTACGTACCGGGGCTGCGGCGCGCGGGGAACGAGCCGGCCGCCCGGCTCCAGCTACGCGCCGTGTCGGAAGTGTTCACCTCCTCGGAGCCCGCCGAGGCCGAACTCCCTTGGTAAGGAAGGCCGTTGCGGGCAGCCGTCGGCTCCCGTACCCCTCGACGCTACGGAGTCATCGCCATGCATGACGATCGCGCACTGATCGAAGCCCGTCTCCAGCGGGTCCTGGACGAGCGGATCCGGCCCGCGCTGTATCCGGAAGCGGTTCCGCTGGAGGTGTCGGCCTGGGTCGCGCCCGGCGAGCCGGTGCCGGTGGCGGAGGGGCTGGCCGCCACGCACACACCGGTGGCGGTGGGCGATGCCTGGGGCGCGCCCTGGGGCACGACCTGGTTCAAGGTGGTCGGCGAGGTGCCCGCGCGGTGGGCGGGCCGCACCGTGGAGGCCGTGCTGGACCTGGGGTTCGACGAGCGGATGCCGGGCTTCCAGTGCGAGGCGCTGGTCCATCTGCCCGACGGCACTCCGGTCAAGGCGATCAATCCGCGGAACCAGTGGGTGCGGGTGGGCGCGCCGGTCCGCGGCGGTGAGCGCGTCGAGTGGCATCTGGAGGCCGCGTCCAACCCGGTCTTCCTCGATGTCCACCCGTTCCGCCCCACCCCGCTGGGCGACCGGGAGACCGCGGGCAGCGAGCCGCAGTACCGGCTGGCGCGGATGGACCTGGCGGTGTTCGACACCGAGGTGTGGGAGCTCATCGTGGACCTGGAGGTGCTGGGCGAGCTGATGGCGGAGCTCCCGGTGGACGGCCCCCGGCGCTGGGAGGTGCTGCGGGCGGTCGGCCGGGCGCTGGACGCGGTGGATCTGCAGGACGTGGGTGCGACGGCGGGGGCGGCGCGTGCGGAGCTGCGCGCAGTGCTGGCGGCGCCCGCGGGGGCCTCGGCGCACCGGATCAGCGCGGTGGGGCATGCGCACATCGACTCGGCGTGGTTGTGGCCGCTGCGCGAGACGGTGCGGAAGGTGGCGCGGACGACGTCGAACATGACGGCGCTGCTGGAGGACGAGCCGGAGTTCGTCTACGCGATGTCGCAGGCCCAGCAGTACGCGTGGATCAAGGAGCACCGGCCGGAGGTCTACGCCAAGGTCAAGAAGGCGGTCGCGGAGGGGCGGTTCGTACCGGCGGGCGGGATGTGGGTGGAGTCGGACACCAATATGCCCGGGTCGGAGGCGATGGCCCGGCAGTTCGTGCACGGCAAGCGGTTCTTCCTGGAGGAGTTCGGCGTCGAGAACGAGGAGGCGTGGCTGCCGGACACCTTCGGTTTCGCGGCGGGGCTGCCGCAGATCATCAAGGCGGCGGGCTCGAAGTGGCTGCTGACGCAGAAGATCTCCTGGAGTCAGATCAATGCGTTTCCGCATCACACCTTCCGCTGGGAGGGCATCGACGGCACCCGGATCTTCACGCACTTCCCGCCGGTGGACACCTACAACTGCCAGATGGCGGGCAGCGAGATCGCCCATGCGGCACGGAACTTCAAGGACAAGGGCGTGGCCCGGCACTCGCTGGCGCCGACCGGCTGGGGCGACGGCGGCGGAGGCACCACCCGCGAGATGATCGCCAAGGCCCGCCGGCTGCGTGACCTGGACGGTTCGGCCACCGTGGAGTGGGAGCGGCCGGCGGAGTTCTTCGCGAAGGCGGAGGCGGAGTATCCGCAGGCGCCGGTGTGGGTGGGCGAGCTGTATCTGGAGCTGCACCGCGCGACCCTCACCAGTCAGGCGAAGACCAAGCGCGGCAACCGGCGCAGCGAGGCGCTGCTCCGCGAGGCCGAACTGTGGTCGGCCACCGCCGCCGTACTGGCCGGGCACCCCTATCCGTACGCCGAGCTGGACCGCATCTGGAAGACGGTGCTGCTCCATCAGTTCCACGACATCCTGCCCGGCTCGTCCATCGCCTGGGTGCACCGCGAGGCGGCGAAGACCTATGCGCTGCTCGCCGCGGAGCTGGAGGGGATCATCGCGTCGGCGCTGGCGGCGCTGGCCGGCGAGGGCGGCGGGCACCTGGTGGCGAACGCCGCGCCGCACGCCCGCGGCGGGGTCGCGGCCGGTGCGGTGGCACCCGCGGTGGCCGAGGGCCCTGCGGTGTCCGCCGCGCCCCGCGACGGCGGTGGATTCACGCTCGCCAACGGCCTGCTGCGGATCGCGATCGACGGCCGCGGCCTGGTGGTCTCCGTGTACGACCACCGGACCGACCGTGAGGCGGTGGCACCGGGCGGGGCGGCGAATCTGCTGCAGATCCACCCGGACTTCCCGAACATGTGGGACGCCTGGGACGTGGACGCGTTCTACCGCAATGTCGTCACCGATCTGACGGACGCGGACGAGGTCGTGCTCGGCGAGGTGGGTCCGGACGCGGCGACGGTGCGGGTGACCCGTACCTTCGGGGACTCCCGTGTGGTGCAGTCGCTGACGCTGGCGCGCGGGCAGCGGCGGCTGGACATCGACACCGAGGTCGACTGGCACGAGACCGAGAAGTTCCTCAAGGCCGCGTTCCCGCTGGATGTGCATGCCGAGCGCTACGCCGCGGAGACCCAGTTCGGGCATCTGTACCGGCCCACGCACACCAACACCAGCTGGGAGGCGGCCAAGTTCGAGGCGTGCGCGCACCGGTTCGTGCATCTGGAGGAGCCGGGCTGGGGCGTCGCGCTGGTCAATGACGCGACCTACGGCCATGACGTCACCCGCACCGTCCGGGAGGACGGCGACCGGGGCACCACCACGACCGTACGGCTCTCCCTGCTGCGCGCCCCGCGCTTCCCCGACCCGGAGACCGACCAGGGTCTGCACCGCTTCCGCTATGCGCTTCTCCCTGGTGCCGGCATCGGCGATGCGGTGCGCGAGGGTCATCGCATCAACCTGCCCGAGCGCCGGATCAGCGGTGCGGTCGCGGTGCCGCCGCTGATCACGGTCGGCAATGACGCGACGGTGGTCACGGCGGTCAAGCTCGCCGACGACGCGAGCGGCGATGTGGTCGTGCGGCTCCACGAGGCACATGGCGGACGGGCCGCCACCACCCTCACGGCCGGCTTCGAGGTGGCCGGTGCCGTCACGACGGACCTGCTGGAGCGGCCGGGCGGTGACGGCCCGGCGATCGAGCGGGACGGCCGCACGATCAGGATGCGGCTGCGCCCGTTCCAGATCGTGACCCTCCGGCTGAGCCGGGCGGGGGACCGTTAGCGACGGCAGCGGGGCGGAAGGGGGGGCGGGGCCGGTGTCAGTCCCCGGGCCCGCCCGAGGGTGACCGGGCGTCGCGGCAGGTGTCGCGGAACAGGCCGGTCCGCCGTGTGCGCCCGGCCCGCCGACCGCGGCCGGTCCCGGGGGCGGCGCGGCCCGGCTCCGGGCCGCGGTCCGCCTCCTGACCCGGGTCGCGGCCCGGATCCAGGCCCAGCATGTCCATCAGCAACGTCAGATCGTTCGCGTCCCGCGCCCGGCCGGCCAGCGCCTTCCTGGCGAGCCGTCGCTCCTCATCGCACGGCATGGCGCGCGGCGCGGTGTGCTCGGCACTGCGGTGTTCATCGCTCACCGCTGCATTCTCGGCCGGGCGGCGGAACCGTGCCCGTCGAGCGGGCCCGATGGCAGCGGACGGAATCCGCCGGGGCACCATTGAGCCGAATGGGTGAGCCGGGCGGTGCGCCCCGGTCCGCGGAGAGGGAACCTCCGCCGCCGGTTTTCCCTCTTTACGGGCACTTGTACCTTGATCCCCCGTCGCGGAGTCACCGTTGAAACACCCCTATGCCGTCGCGCTCGCGGCCACCCTCGTCGCCTGCTGCACGCTGCTCACCGGCTGCTCGGAGACCGGAAACCCGGTCGATTTCAACGCCGGCGCCAAGAACGACGGCGCCGCGCGGGTCAAGCCCGTGGACGACGACACCCTGATGCCGACCGGCCCCAAGAGCGACTTCCGGATCACCCGGACGCTGGACGACGGCACCCGTATAGCGCGCGCGACGCTCAAGGGCGCGAAGTCCGGCGTCACCGGCAGCGTCTGGGTCTGGGCGCCGAAGGAGTACCAGGACCCCAAGTACGCCAAGAGCGGTTTTCCGGTGCTGATGGCCCTGCCGGGCGGGCTGGGCAGCCCGAAGGAGCCGGGCGGGGTCACCAACTACTGGGTCGGCGGCGACATCGAGCTGCAGGAGAACATCACGAAGTGGACCCAGGAGGGCAAGAGCCTGCCGTTCATCGTGGTGATGCCGATGCTCAACCCGGACACCCAGTACCACGACGGCAGCGACATCCCCGGGCAGCAGAAGATGGGGACCTGGCTGACCGAGGACGTCGTCAACCTGACGAAGGCCAATTTCCGTACGTTCAAGTCGCGCGACGGCTGGGCCTTCATGGGCTCGTCCTCGGGTGGCTTCGCGGGCCTGAAGTCCGTGCTGAAGTACCCGGAGAAGTTCAAGGCGGTGATCGCCAGCGGCCCGGACATCGTGCCGGACTCGCCGCTGTGGGCCGGTCACCAGGCGGCCAAGGACGCCAACAATCCGGAGAAGCTCGCCCAGCGCCTCCTCCAGAAGGGCGGCCCGGACGTCTACCTCGCCTTCCAGGCCGGCACCAGGGAGTCCTCCGCCGTCACCGCCTCGATAGAGAAGTTCCGCCGGACCTACGGCAAGGGCCCGATACACACGTCCCTGCAGCTCATACCGGGCGGTCGGCACAACGCCTGGGACTACCAGAAGGGCATGGCGGCCGGTTCGATCAAGTTCATCAGCGACCAGCTGAAGGCGCCCATCGCGAGCGGGTCCTAGCCGGCCCGTCACGGCGGCCGGGGGCGGCCTGTGGCGTCCCCGGCGCGCGGATGCAGATCGCCTGGTGGGGGGCGATGCTGGAGGCGTGGGGGACCGTGGTGAGGAGGACGACTCATGTCCATGATGGACAAGATCAAGCAGATGCTGAAGGGCCACGAGAGCCAGACCGACAAGGGCATCGAGAAGACCGGCGACATGGTCGACGAGAAGACCCAGGGCAAGTACCCGGGTCAGGTCGACAGGGGCCAGGACAGGCTCCGGGACGAGTTCGGCGGCGGGCAGCGCAAGGACCAGCCGCCGCAGAGCTGAACCGGCGGCCGACCGGAGGCGGACTCCGGCCACCGCCCCCGCGGGGCCACCACCCCGCCCCTACGCTGTACGGATGATCTCCGCGTCGTCCGCCCGGCTCACCTCCGACGTCCTGATGCGCCCCGCGGCGCCCGGGGACGCCACCGCCCTCGCCCTCGCCTATCAGCGCAGCCGTGACCACCTCCGCCGCTGGGAGCCGGACCGGGACGACGCCTTCTTCACCCCCGCCGGGCAGGCGGAGCGGCTGCGCGGGCAGCTCGCGCAGCGGAGCGCCGGGCTGGCGATGCAGATCCTCAACGACCGGCGCCCCTGAAGGCCGTACGGGTGACGCCAGCCGCCACGCACGACGGCGCCCGCCCCCGAAGCCGGGGGCGGGCGCCGGTGCGCGCGGGGTCACGCCAGCCGGATCTTCTCCGCCTGGGGGCCCTTCTGCCCCTGGGTGACCTCGAAGGTCACCTTCTGGCCCTCCTGCAGCTCGCGGAAGCCGCTGGCGTCGATGTTGGAGTAGTGCGCGAAGACATCGGCGCCGCCGCCGTCCTGGGCGATGAAGCCGAAGCCCTTCTCCGAGTTGAACCACTTCACCGTGCCGGAAGCCATGTCCGTCTCCTTCGTTCAATGGGCTCGAATCGGCTTCCGCGCGTGCTTGCGGAAACCGGAGGTGATCGCCCTGGTCCGGACACGCACCGCACAGCAAGAACGCCCGTGAATGCGACACGGGCGCCCGGTACTTCGGAACCACGACAGCTGATCAGGACGCTACACCGAGCGACGCCCGGCGGGGAGCACAACCGTGGCTGACGCGTCGCCCATCACCGGGCAAGGCCAGTCGATTCCTCCGTATCCCCGACCGATCGGACGGATGTACGACATCGGCCGCGGGGGGCGCGGCCTCAGTCCGGCTCCCCGTCCCAGGCTCCGCGGGACGCGCGCCGGCGCCACCACAGGCCGGTGCCGAGCCCGGCGACGGCGACCGCACCGACGGCCCCGGCGGCCGGCAGCAGCCATCCGTGACCCTGCTCGGCCCCGGCTCCCGCCCGCGCCGCGACCTGCGCCCTGTGCAGGGTGGTGTGCGCATGCGGCCGGTGCACGGCGTGCGCGGATTCCCGCTGCCGCCCAGCGGGCGCCATGGTGGGGAGCATGCCGACCGCAGCGGCCCGCGGGGCGGCCTCGAATCCCCAGTCCAGCAGGTCGCGGGCCTCCTCGTAGACGGCGTTGCGGCCGCCGGCCCGCGGGTTCATGACGGTGACCAGCAGCGTCCGGCCGTCCCGCTCGGCGGCGGCGATCAGGGTGTTGCCGGCGTGCGACGTGTAGCCGTTCTTGACCCCGATGAGGCCGTCGTAGGGGCGGACGCCGTGCGAGCCGACCAGCAGCCGGTTGGTGTTCTGGATGACGGATCCGTCCGGGTCCCCCTCCGGGAGCTCGGCCCACTTGGCCGAGGCGAGGCGGGCGAAGTCCGGGTTGGTCAGACCGGCCTGCCCGAAGAGCGACAGATCGTAGGCCGACGAGTACTGGCCGGGCGTGTCGAAGCCGTCCGCGGACTCCACCCGGGTGTCGCGCGCGCCGAGGCGCCGCGCCGTCGCCTGCATGTCGTCGATGGTCTTGTCCCAGCCGCCGTTCATCCCGGCCAGGGTGCGCACCGCGTCG
Source organism: Streptomyces sp. NPDC002446 (assembly GCF_053595675.1). Classification (NCBI taxonomy): domain Bacteria; kingdom Bacillati; phylum Actinomycetota; class Actinomycetes; order Kitasatosporales; family Streptomycetaceae; genus Streptomyces; species Streptomyces sp. NPDC002446. The sequence continues at coordinate 18,173 of NZ_JBSFYC010000084.1, forward strand.
CTGCCCGAGCGCAGGAAGACGCCGTGCCACAGGTCCGCGACGCGGTACGGGACCTCCTCCTTGAGGCCCGCGAGCGAGCTGCCCGCCTCGATGCCGGTCAGGTCCTCGGCGGCGACGGTGTGCACCGCTGCCTGCGGGAACCTCGGCAGCACGGTCAGCGCGAAGAGGGTCTTGAGCGTGCTGGCGGGCGGCAGCGGCCGATGCGCGTTCCGGGCCGCCAGGATCCTGCCGCTCGGCAGGTCCGTCACCATCCACGACAGCGCGGAGAGCCTGGGCGGCCGGGGCACGTCGGGCCGGGGCTCGAACTGCACGCCCCGGCGGTCCAGCCGGTTTGCGCCACCGCCCGGATCGGCGGCGGGCGCGCCGGCCCGCAGGTCGTCGACGCCGTACGGCCCGTCGGCAGCGGCCGGCCCGGTCGCGGCCAGCAGGCTCGCGGCACAAACCGACAGTGCGACAACGACTCTGACGGGGGACCACCTCACGCTCGGCATGAGGCCACGCTAAGAACGCCCCTGGCTGCGCGCCGGTTGGCGTACTCCATCCGATGTCCGGCGCCCGGATGCCGTACGCGCCGGGCCGGGCTCGGTGCCTGCGGCGGCCGAGCCCGGCCCGGTACCGGTCACCAGATCTCGTTGACCCACTCGGGGTGGTCGATGAAGGGGTTCCGGTTGTGCTGGTACTTGTCGAAGATCACCTGATTGCGGTGCTTCTCGAAGTCGGACGGCGGGTCCTGCTGGCTCCACTGCTTCAGGACGGAGATCCGGCCGAGGTACGGCTGGCTGCCGTTGTCGACGTTGTCGTTGGGCTCCAGGTCGGGGAAGCCGTCGTCACCGTCGTAGCGGACGGCCATGTAGAGGATCATGCGGGCGACATCGCCCTTGTCGGCGTCGCGGGGCTCGAAGGAGTCGTCGTCGGTGCGGTTGCCGGGCGCCTCGCCGACCTCGGAACCGCCGTTGTCGAAGTCCTTGTTCCCGCGCGTGCTGTTGACGGTCACATCCGCCGGCCGCAGATGGTGGATGTCGGTTCCGGGGCCGGTGTCGGTCCCGAAGTCGCCGTGCGACTTCGCCCAGACGTGCTCGCGGTTCCAGTCGTCCGGTTCGGCGCCGTTGGCGTCCTTGCTCTGGGACTTACCGGTGTACAGCTGAATGATGTTCGCGCTGTTGGCCGGGTCCTCGTCGGTGTCCTTGAGCGCGTCCCAGACCTGGGAGTAGGTCAGCTTTCCGGTCTGGGTGCGGCTGATGATGCCGTGCAGCGAATTCTTGAGTTCCTGGCCGGTCTTGCCGACGGCGTCCTCGTAGTACGTGTCGTCATAAGCGGTGACGGACGTGACGGAACGGTGCGCCGCGGCCGGGTCGGCGGTCGCGGTCGCCGGGATCTGTGCGGCCACCGCCACCATGACCGTTCCGGCGGCGATGGCCAGCGCGCGGCCGCGGCGGGATATGTGGGTGTTCTCCACGAAGGGTGTCCTCTCCCCGAATTGTGGTACCCGGCCGTGAAATATGTGGGGCACGACCGGCACCGGCCGTTGGGAATACGGCCGCAGGAAGCTTTCCATCGCGGTAATCACCACAGTGTGAACACCAGGGGAGAGTTATGTGTCCACCCCGTGGCGACCACCGAATTCCGTACGAAAGGGCGGCGGAATCATCGACGCTCCGTCAGGAGTTCACCACACAGAGCAGTTCCGGCTCGGCGGCGGGCGCGGCGGCCGGCCTCGCCGGGGTCCCGGGCGGCGCCGCGCCGGGACGGCGGAGCAGGTCGGGCACCAGCGTGGCGATCCCGAGGACGGCCAGCGCGGCACCGAGCCACAACGGGGCCCGCAGCCCGAAGGAGTGGATCGCCAGACCGCCGACCGAGGAGCCGACGATGACGCCGAGGGTGATGAAGGACGAGTGCACGGTGTTGACCAACGGGCGGGCATTTCCGGTGCGTTGTACGCGGGTGGCCATTGCCGGATTCATCGTGACACCGACCAGACCGATCCCCGTCATCAGCGCCACCGCCGGAACGGCGAGATGGGCCAGCAGCGCGAACCCGGCCAGAAAGAGGAAATTCAGCACCAGACCGGCGAGTTGGACGCCGACCGTATGCCGGTCCGCGAGTCGCCCTACGACGGTGTTGCCGATCACGGTGGCAGCGCCGTATCCGATGAGCAGCAGTGGAACGGTGCCCGACGAAAATCCCGTGACCTCGGTCAGAATGGGATGGAAATAACTGAACGCGGAGAATGTCGCGCCGATGATCAGCGTACTGGTGGAGAGCGCCAGCCACAGCCGGGGATTCCTGAAGGCGACCAGCTCCTCCCGTACGCTCGCGTCGCCGCCGGCCCGCCCCAGCCGGGGAACTCCGGTGAGCGTGGCGAGCGCGGCCGGCACCGTGATTCCGGAAATCACCCAGAACGCCACCCGCCAGCCGAAGTGTTCACCGACGACCGTCGACAGCGGAAGTCCGAGCAGGGTGCCGAGCATCAGCCCGTTCATGAGCACCGCGATGGCGCGGCCGCGGACCTCCGGCCGGGTCAGCTGGACACAGAGCGACATCGCGACGCCGAAGAACGCCTGGGAGGCGACTCCGGTGACGATCCGCGCCGCCAGCATCACCCCGTAGTCCGGCGCGAGCGCGGCCAGCACATTGCCCGCCAGGAATATCCCGAACAAGACCGCCAGCGCGCTCTTCTGGCGGAGCTTCAGGACGGCGATGGTGAGAAACGGCCCACCGGCCGCCATGGCCACCGCGAAGGCGGTGATGAGATACCCGATCTGCGGAATGCCCACCCCCAGCCCGTCCGCCATCTGCGGCATCAGCCCGGCCACCACGAACTCGCTGGTCACCATGGCGAAGACCCCCATGGCCAGCACATATACGGCACGCGGCACGCTCCGACCTCCCTTTCACAACCGATCGTTCCAAAACGAGGGCAGGCGAAGGCCTCGGCAGCGATCCGCTGACGGGGTGTCACGACAGCCCGGAACGCCCCCGCCTGCACCGTCGGGGACTCTACAGCGTTTTGAACCGATCGTTTCAAAACGCCGACCGCTGCCGACCGCTGCCGACCGTTTCACACCGCCGTGCCCGCCCACCGCGACGCCAGGAACGGCAACCGGAAGGCGCGCCGCACCCCCATCGGGTGAACCCGCGCCGTTCTCGCAACCGGAGCGGCGCCGAACCGCTTCTCAGCAGCCGACGCCCGCTTCACCGGACCCGGAGGCCCCGATGTCGCTGTACCGCCCCACTCCCCCGCCGTACGGCGCACCACCGGACTACGCCCTCGCTCCGCCGCGCGCCGAGGACCGCTACGACACCCGCGCGCTGCCCCTGGATCTCCTCCTGCCGCCGCCCCGCCCGGAGGACCGGGTGCTCTCCGTACCGGCGCACCCCGATGACCTGCCGCTCCCTCCCCCGCGTCCCGAGGAGCGGCTGCAGGCACCCGTGGCCCTGCCCGATCGCCGGCGCCTCGACGTCCAGGCGGCGCTCACCGCGGCCGGAGTGGCGCCGGCGGCCGGGGACCAGGCCGCGGTGGCGGAGCTCGCGGGACTGAGCGACGCCACGGTCCGGGCCGTCATCGGCTGGATCGGGGCCGCGGCGCAGGCGTCCTGGCCGCGGCCGCACGCGGTGTGAGCGGTCGCGCCGCCCGGATCAGCGCAGGCCGGGCAGGGTGCGCAGCTCGCCGATCCGCAGAGCGCGGGCCAGGCCCAGAAAGATCAGCGCCATGGTGAGACCACCGGCGGCCAGGCCCAGAACGGGCGTCCAGCCCGCCGGAACCGGCACCCCGGAGCAGGCCCGGGCCGCGAGCCAGCCGACCGCTCCGGCCGCGGCGGCGGACACGGTCAGCTTGCCGTACGTACGGCACAGGCGCCGGCCGTCGAGGCGTCCGGCGAGCCGTCGGCGCAGCAGCAGCGCGGTGACCAGCAGTCCGATGCCGTATGCGACGGCGTAGGCGGCGGCCATGCCGGTGACCGACCAGCGCGCGGGCAGCAGCAGGTAACAGGCGGTGGCCAGGGCGACGTTGACGGCGCTGATCGAGAAGGCCGTCCAGAACGGCGTACGGGTGTCCTCGAAGGCGTAGAAGCCGCGCAGCAGCAGGTACTGGGCGGAGAACGGGATCAGGCCGAGGCCGAAGGCCTGCAGCATGTGCCCGGCGGGCGCGGCGGAGGCGACGTCCACGGTGCCGTGCGCGAACAGCAGTTGGGCCGTCTGCGGGCCGAAGACCAGGAAGAAGAAGGCGGCCGGGACGATCAGGACGCCGCTGATGCGCAGTGCGCGGGAGAGGTCGCCGCGCAGATCGTCCAGCCGGTGCTCGGCGACCGCGCGGCTCATCCGCGGCAGCAGCGCCGTCACCAGCGAGACGGTGACGATCGACTGCGGCAGCATCCAGATGGTCTGGGCGTAGCTGTAGGCGGTGAACCCCGCACCCGCGGTGGGGAGTTGCTGGTCGACGGCGCTCGCGTAGTGGGTGACGACGGTCATCGCGGCCAGGTTGGCCAGGACCAGCAGCAGCGTCCAGCGGGCGGCCGCGATGCTCTTGCGCAGGCCGGTGCCGCGCCAGTCGAAGCGGGGCCGGAAGCGGAAGCCGGCGGCCCGTACGAAGGGGATCAGCGCCAGGCCCTGCAGGGCGATGCCGCCCGTGGTGGCGATGCCCAGCAGGTCGATCTGGCCGGGGGTGATGTCCTCGATGCGGTCGGGACCGGCCAGCAGGCCGACGTAGATGCCGAACATCGCTATCAGGACGATGTTGTTGAGGACCGGCGTCCACATCATCGCGCCGAACTTGTCGCGGGCGTTGAGGACCTGGCCGAGGATGAAGAAGAGCCCGTAGAAGAAGATCTGCGGGAGCAGGAAGCGGGCGAAGACCACGGTGAGTTCGAAGGCGGCGTGGGTGCGGGGCGTGTCGGGGGTGTAGACCGCGACGATCTGCGGGGCCGCCCAGACCGAGAGCAGGGTGCCGGCCACCAGCACGCTCAGGACGAGGGTGACCAGCCGCTGCTCGTAGGCACGGCCGCCGTCCGCGTGCTCGGCCCTGGCGCGCACCAGCTGCGGCACCAGCACGGAGTTCAGCGCGCCGCCGATGAGCAGGGTGTAGATGCTCATCGGGACGACGTTGGCCGTGTTGTACGTGGTGGCCAGCAGGCCGGTGCCGAGCGCGGCGGCCTGCAGCACCTGCCGGATCAGGCCCGTGGCGCGGGAGACCACGGTGCCCATGGCCATCAGGAGCGATGAGCGCGCCGCCCCTCCCCCGGGGCCCTTGCTCCCCGTCTCCCCCTCGGCGCCGGATATCCGCCGGGTGGGCGCTCGCAGCTGCATCGTGTCGTCCGGTGACGTCCCCTCGATCATGAGGTCAATCTATGCGGTACCGGGCAGCGGACGGGCCCGGTCGGGGTCGAGCAGCGGCGCGTGCAGCTCGCCGTGGCGTTCGCGCCGGGGGGCGATCTCGCTGAAGAGGAAGCTGAGTTGCTCCGGGCCGGTGCAGCCGGCGATCTCGTCCCAGGTGACGGGCGCGGAGACGGTGGGGGTGGCGCGGGCACGCAGGGTGTAGGCGACGGCGGTGGTCTTGGCGGCGGCGTTCTGGGAGAAGTCGAGGAAGACCTTGCCGGGGCGCAGCGACTTGGTCATCTTGTCCACGACGAGGTCCGGGAGGGCCCGCGCGGCCTCGGCGGCCAGCGTCCTGGCGTAGGCGGTGGCCCGTTCGGACGGGGTGGGCTCGATGGGCGCGATGAGGTGCAGGCCCTTGGAGCCGCTGGTCTTGGCGTAGACCTCCAGGCCGTCGGCGGCCAGCCGCCGGTGCAGCCACCGTGCCGCGGCGCAGCACTCGACGATGGTGGCCGGTGCGCCGGGATCCAGATCGAGGACGAGGCGGTCGGCGATGCCCGGCGCGCGGTCCGTCCACTGCGGAACGTGCAGTTCGACGACCAGGTTCGCGGCCCAGACCAGCGAGGGGAGGTCCTGGAGCAGGACCTGGCGGGTGGGCCCGGACGTCGAATGGGGGACCTCGCAGGTCTGCACCCAGTCGGGGGTGCCGGGCGGCACGTTCTTGGTGAAGAAGCGCTGGCCGTCGGGGCCGTCGGGGTAGCGCAGGAAGGAGAGCGGCCGGTCGTGGAGGTGCGGGAGCAGCGCGTCCGCGGTGGTGGTGCAGTAGTGCAGCACCTCACCCTTGGTGGTGCCGGTCTCGGGATAGAGGACCTTGTCCAGGTTGGTCAGCGAGAGGCGCCGCCCCTCCACGACGGTGATCGGCGACATACGATGAGAATCCCACACAAGGGACGGAATATGCGTTCTATATGGAATGGGTCGATTACGTTCGGACTGGTCACCATCCCCGTGAAGACCTACAGCGCCACCGACCGCACCTCCTCGGTCTCCTTCGTCCGCATTCACGAGAAGGACGGCGCGCCGGTCCAGTACCGCAAGATCTGTGAGCTGGACGGCAAGGAGGTCCCGAACGAGGAAGTGGGCAAGGGGTATCAGCCTCCGGGCGACGACATCGTCGTGCCGATCACCGACGACGATCTGTCGCGGCTGCCGATGCCGACCGCCAAGACGCTGGCGATCCTGTCCTTCGTCGACCCTTCCGAGATCGATCCGATCCAGCTGGACAAGGCCTACTACCTGGGGCCCAACGGGGCGGCCGCGATCAAGCCCTACGCGGTGCTGCGGGAGGCCCTGGAACACCATCAGAAGGTCGCGATCGGCAAGGTGGCGATGCGCGGGCGCGAGTCGCTGGCGATGCTGCGGGCGCACGACGGGGCGATCGTGATGCACCAGCTGCTGTGGCCGGACCAGATCCGGCCCGCCACCGGTGTCGTCCCCGACGAGGTCGAGATCCGCGAGAACGAGCTGTCGCTGGCCGAGACCCTGATGGACTCCCTGGGCGAGCTGGACCCGGCCGAACTCCACGACGAATACCGGGAGGCCGTCGAGGATCTGGTCGCCGCGAAGCTGGAGGGCGAGGAGCCGGTCGCCCCCGCGACGCCCTCCGGCGCCCAGGTCATCGATCTGACGGCGGCCCTGGAGAAGAGCGTGCAGGCGGCGCAGGGCGGCCGCACGGAGGGCGCGGAGGCGGCGTCCGTGACGCCGATACGGGGACGGAAGACGGCGAAGAAGACCGCTTCCGCTGCGAAGAAGACCACGGCCGGCGGCACGGCCAAGAGGACCACCACGAAGGCCACCACGAAGGCCACCGTGAAGAAATCCGCGGAGAAAACCACGGAGAAATCCACGGCCAAAAAGGCCGCACCCAAAAAGGCCCCGGCCAAGAAGACCACAGCCAAGAAATCCGGCTGACCGGCTGACCGGCTCCCCCCCCCCCCCCGCCCGCCGGGCGCTGCGGTGTGCGCGGCCGTTCTGGAGTCGCGGCCGTTCTAGAGTCTGGGTATGGCTATGGCTTCAGACGAGGGGACCACCCGCATCGACAGCTGGATCTGGTCCGTGCGGCTCACCAAGACCCGTTCGCTGGCCGCGGCGGCCTGTCGCGCGGGGCACGTACGGGTCAACGGCGAGCGGGTGAAGCCGGCCCATGCCGTGCGCAACGGCGACGAGGTGCGGCTGCGCCACGCCGGCCGGGAGCGGATCGTGGTGGTCTCGCGGCTGGTGCGCAAGCGGGTGGGCGCGGCCGTCGCCGCCGAGTGCTTCATCGACAACAGCCCGCCGCCCCCGCCGCGCGAGGAGACACCGCTGGCGGCGCTTCGCGACCGCGGTACCGGTCGTCCCACCAAGCGCGAACGCCGCGAGATCGACCAGCTGCGGGGCCGCTGAGCCGGGACGCCCGCGGCGGGCCGGACGGCGGAGCCGGGCGCTACAGGGACGGCAGCGCGTCCAGATAGACCCACTCGCCGTTCTCGCGGACGAAGCGGCTGTGCTCGTGCAGGCTGTCGGCGTGCCCGTGCAGGCTGTAGTGCGCGCGGAACTCCACGGTGCCCTCGGCGTGGAAGGCGGTGCCGCCGGTCGTGGCGAGGACGTCCAGTCCGGTCCACCGCTGCGCCGGTTCGAGATCGAGGGCCGCGGGGCGCGTCGTCGGGTGCCAGGTGCGCAGCAGATAGCCGGTGTCGCCGACGGCGAAGGCGCTGTAGCGGGAGCGCATCAGCCGCTCCGCGGTGGGGGCGGTGGCGCGTCCCTGGTGGAAGGCGCCGCAGCAGTCGCGGTAGCTCTCGGCCCGTCCGCAGGGGCAGGGCGCCTCGGGGGCGACCGCCGCCGGACGGGGCGGCGTGTGCTGCGGCCGCTTCGGCGGCTTGTTCTTCGGCTTCGACACCCGACGATTGTGCCGGTCGGCGGGGGCGGATCGCGACACGCCGCGGCAGGTCGGTGACACGCCGGTGCGACACGCCCTGAAGCTGCGCCCAAATAGGGAATTTCAACGATAAATCACCCATTCGCAGCTTTTGATGGCTTGATGCGTGCTGTGAGGCTGGAAGAACTCATGGTGACCGTCCCCACCACCCAGGAGAGAACCCCCCATGATTCTGTCCATTTCCGGCGTCGTCCTGCTCGGTGTCATCGTCTTCCTCTTCTTCCGCAAAGACGGCCTCAAGTTGTCCCATGCGCTCGTCTCCGCGCTGTTCGGGTTCTATCTCGCCAGCTCCGCCATCGCGCCGAGTATCAAGGCCGGCGGGGCGAGCCTGGCGAGCCTCCTAGGGGGGATCAAGCTCTAGAGCCTGGTCCCCGGACAGGCTCCAGGGCTCCTCCTGCTCCGCCGCGGCTCCACGCCCCCGCCCGAACGGGCCGCACCAGATCCCGTCCGGGCGGCTCCGCGGACCGCACGCCCCGGCTCGCCGCCCATACCGAGCCCCCCAGACCACCGCACGAGCAACAGGAGAAGATGTGGCCCGGCGCCCTCTGCCCCGCATCCTGACCGATCGCGCACCGCTCGCCCGTATGGCCAACAGCGCGTCGCTCGCCCGCAGCCGCGAACTCGCGCGCAGCGCCACCGACAGCGTCTCCGATGTGTTCCACCCGCTGATCACCATCGGCCGGGGCCTGCGCCGGCTGGCGGTGGCCGCCCGGGGACGGTGGACCGAGACGCCCAAGGAGAGCCGCGGTCCGCTGCTGTTCTTCGTCGGCGCATGTGTGCTGGTGGTGGCCCTGGTCCCGTACGGACCGCTGCTCGCGCTGATCGCGGCGATGGCGGCGGGCGCCTGGGCGGGGCGCGAGCGCGCACCGGTGGAGACCGGTCCCAGCGAGGCGGAGACGGAGCGGCTGCGGGCGCTGTACGAGGCGCTGGTGCCGTACCTCTCCGCCGAAGGCGACCCGAACCCCCTGTACGCGCACGACGGTGACTGGGAGCGGGCCTTCGGCGAGTACGCCTTCGACGACGGGGGGCGGCTGGAGCGGCTGCGGCTGAAGTACCCGGCGTACTTCACCGACGGCGAGGCCCGGTCCCGGGGCCGCATCGAGCAGGTGCTGTACGCCAAGGCCGGGCGCGGCCGGGAGTACCACTTCGTCTGGGACGAGCTGGCCAACCAGCTCACCGTGACCGTCCTGCCGGCGCTGCCCACCGATATCGGCGCACAGCGCTTCGTCACCTCTCCGGGCGAGACGGTGCTCGGGTTCACCGACCCGGACTCGGTGCAGCGGACCCTGCCGGTCGACGTCAAGGCGGAGACCCGCGACGCCCCGCCGGTGGTCTGGCGCACCGGGCAGCGCTCCACCGAGCCGCACTTGCTCGCCCTGGGACAGCCGGGTACCGGCACCACGACGCTGCTGCGCTCGATCGCCCTGCAGGCGCTGGACCACGGCGATGTGGTGGTCATCGACGGCAGCGGCACCGGCGAGTTCGGGTGTCTGGTCGGACGGCGCGGCGTACTGCGGGTGGAGAGCGGGCTGGCGGGGGCGCTGGCGGCGCTGGAGTGGGCGTCCCACGAGACCGAGCGGCGGCTGGTCGTCGCGAACCGGGCGCGGCAGGCCGGTCTGCCGGCGCCGGACGACACCCGGCGGCCGCTGTGGATCATCGCGGACCGGCCGACGGCGCTCACCCATATCGCGGCCGCGGAGGGCCGGGACGATCCTCAGCGGTGGCTGCAGGTGCCGCTGCGGCACGGCAGGGCGGCCCAGGTCACGGTGGTCGTGGCCGACCAGTTCGAGAGCGCCGACCTGCTGAGCGATCCGGTGCGGGCGCACACCAAGGCGCGGGTGGTGCTCGGCCCCGCGACGACGGAAGAGGTACGGGTGGTCCTCGGGGCGCCGCCGCACACCACGCCGACAGCGCAGGTGCCGCCGGGACGCGGCTATGCGCGGCTGGGGACCGCTCCGGTCCTGCGCCTCCAGGTCCCGGCCACGCCCGATCCGTTCGACGACGCGACGAGTGAGGCGCTCCGGCAGGCCGTCCTGGCGCTGCTTCCGGAGCGTACGGTTCCGGCCGATGCGGAGGCCCTTGCCGCGACGGACGGCCGGCCCCTCCCCGACGACCCGGCGGCGGACGCCGACGCGGCCGGGCCCGCGGCCGAGCCGGTGGGAGCGACCAGGCGGGTGTCGATCGTCAAGGGCGGCGAGTCCCGTACGGTCAGGGGCAACGGCTCGATGGAGACCCTGCGCGCGGAGCGGTGAGAGCCCGGCCCGCACTCTCCTGACACACCATCAGGCAACGAAGGTGTGCCGCAGATCCGCCTCCGCCGGCGCGCCCGTCGCGACCAGCCGCGCGGCCCCGGCCAGCCGGGCGGCGGCCTCGTCGGCGACCGCTCCGTTGACCGTGAACGGCAGCCGTACGAAGCCCTCGAAGGCCCCGTCGACGCCGAACCGGGGGCCGGAGGGGACCCGCACCCCGAGCCGCTCCCCCGCCTCGGCGATCCGGGAGCCGGAGAGCCCGCCGGTACGCGCCCAGAGCGTGAGTCCGCCGCGCGGAACGCTGAACTCCCAGTCGGGAAGGTGCCGTTGCAGGGCGGCGACGATCGCGTCGCGGTTCTCGCGGGCCTGGTTCCGGCGGATGCCGACGGCCTGCTCCCAGCCGCCGCCCTCCAGCAGCGCGGCGATGGCGAGCTGCTCCAGGACCGGTGAGCCCAGGTCGGAGTAGGCGCGGGCGGCGACCAGGCTGCGGATGATGTCGGGCGCGGCGCGCACCCAGCCGATCCGCATCCCGGCCCAGAACGCCTTGCTCGCCGAGCCGACGGTGATCACCGCGCTGCCGGCGGGGTCGAACGAGCAGACCGGGCGGGGCATCGCGACGTCCTCGTCCAGCTGGAGTTCGGCCATCGTCTCGTCGACGACGAGCAGCGTGCCCGCCGATCGCGCGGCGTCGACGAGGCGGCGGCGCTGGTCCTCGGTGGCGAGGGTGCCGGTCGGGTTGTGGAAGTCGGCGACGACATACGCCATCCGGGGCGCGGCATCGCGCATCACCTGACGCCAGGCGGGGATGTCCCAGCCGGCCAGCCGCTCCGCCAGGGCCACCGGGACCAGCCGGGCACCGGCGTCCCGCATCAGCTGGAGGATGTTGGCGTACGAGGGCGAGTCGACGGCCACCCGCTCGCCGGGGCCGGTACACAGCCGGCAGATCGCGGCCACGGCGCCCATCGCCCCCGTGGTCACCATGATCTGCTCGGGCATCGTGGGAATGCCGTGGGCGGTGTAGCGGTCGGCCAGGGCCTGGCGCAGCACGGGCAGTCCGGCCGGGTAGTCGCCGTGGGTGTGGGCGTACAGCGGCAGGTCGGCCACGGCGCTCTGGACGGCGCGGGTGAGCCAGGGCTCGGGGGCGGGGAGGGCGGCGCAGCCGAGGTCGATCATGGAGCCGGCGGCCTCCGGGGGCAGCGGCTCCAGCCCGCGGGTGGGCAGCGGGTTGCCGGCCGGCACGGCGGTCCAGCTGCCGGAGCCGCGCCGGGACTCCAGGAAGCCCTCGGCGCGCAGCGCTTCGTAGGCGGCGGCGACGGTGGTGCGGCTGACGCCGAAGGCCGCCGCCAGCTCACGCTCGGCGGGCAGCCGGGCGGCGACCGGGATCCGGCCTTCCAGTACGAGGAGGCGCACGCCGTCGGCGAGGCTGCGGTAGGCGGGCAACTTGCGGCCGCCGACCGCGAGTTGGGCCTCACGCCCGTCCTGCGACCGGAGCAGCCTGGCGAGTTGGGGCGCACCCACCGCTGAAGTCCACTGAGCCATGAAGATCAGTCCACCTTCCCCGAATTGGCTCTACATTTCGAGCCCGGACACGCCACATGGTGTCATGCATCGGTCCAATGCTGCCAGGAGGGGGAATTTTCGTGTCCATGATGAGGGGTACCGAACCGAGGGACGGCGGCCCACGGCGGGGTCTGCTGGCGCGCCGGCTGGTGCAGCTCTATACGGGACTGACGCTGTACGGCGTGAGCATGGGCCTGATGGTCCGCGCCGGCCTGGGCCTGGAACCATGGAGCGTGCTCAACCAGGGCATATCCCGGCATACAGGGCTGTCGATCGGCACGGTCACCGTCGTATCGGGGGCGCTGATCCTGCTGCTGTGGATCCCGCTGCGCCAGCGCCCGGGCCTGGGCACGGTCTCGAACGTGGTGATCCTCGGGGTCGTCATGGACGCGACCCTGGCCTGGGTGCCCGAGCTGCACTCCCTCGGCGCCCGTATCCCCCTGCTGGCGGCCGCCGTCCTCCTCAACGGCGCCGCGACCGGCCTGTACATCTCCGCCCGCTTCGGCCCGGGGCCGCGGGACGGGCTGATGACCGGGCTGCACCAGCGGACCGGCCGCCCGGTGCGGCTGGTGCGGACCTGCATCGAGGTGACGGTGCTCGCGGTCGGCTTCCTGCTCGGCGGCTCCGTCGGGGCCGGCACCGTGGTCTACGCACTGGCCATCGGGCCGATGGCGCAGCTCTTCCTCCGCCTCTTCGCGATCAAGGACCTGCCCGGGGAGCCGTCGCGGGTGGTGGCCCGGAGTGGCACTTCACCTGAGCGCGCCATACTGCCGGAGTGACCCCCGCGATACGCCTCCGCCACGCCTACCTCGACCACCCCGCACCGCTCGCCTTCGCCCACCGGGGCGGGGCCGCCGACGGCCTGGAGAACACCGCCGCCGCGTTCCGCCGCGCGGTCGGTCTCGGCTACCGCTATCTGGAGACCGACGTACACGCCACCTCGGACGGAAAGCTGGTCGCCTTCCACGACCCGACACTCGACCGCGTCACCGACACCCGCGGCGCGATCGGACGGCTCCCCTGGCGGGCGGTGCGCCGGGCCCGGGTCGGCGGCCGGGAGCCGCTGCCGCTGTTCGAGGAGCTGCTGGAGGAGTTCCCCGAGGCACGCTGGAACGTCGACCTCAAGGCGGAGGCCGCGCTGACCCCGCTGCTGGATCTGCTGCACCGCACCGACGCCTGGGACCGGGTGTGCGTCGGCTCGTTCTCCGAGGCCCGGGTGGCACGGGCGCAGAGCCTGGCCGGCGCCCGGATGGCCAGCTCGCTCGGCACCCGCGGCGTGGCCGGCCTGCGGCTGCGCTCGTACGGCCGCGGGTCGCTGCCGCTCGACCGCCTGCTGGGCGCGGCGGTGCGGCGCAGCGCGGTCTGCGTACAGGTCCCCGAGCGGCAGTCCGGCATCCCGGTCGTCGATGCCCTCTTCCTGCGCGCCGCGCACGCCCTGGGCATGCAGGTCCACGTCTGGACGGTCAACGACCCGGACCGGATGGCGGCGCTGCTGGACCTAGGGGTGGACGGCATCATGACCGACGACCTGGAGACCCTACGGACGACGCTGCGGGGGCGGGGGCTTTGGGCCTAGTCGCTGCGCTTTGCCGCGGCCGACGTTTTCGGCTGACCCGCCGTGGGGGTTGTTCGCCGTTGCGCCTGCGGCGGGCTGTTGCCGCTGCGCGGGGCTGTTCGGCTGCCGGTGACGGTCCTCCGGGGTAGGGGTGTGGGACTGCTTCGCTTTACGTCCCGTGACACGGCGACCCCG
>NZ_JBSFYC010000085.1:0-31997 GCF_053595675.1 Streptomyces sp. NPDC002446
TGTGCGGGCTGGGGGGGGGGGTGTCTTTCCCCCACCCACCGGGGGTGGGGGCGGGCCGGAGGGGCAGTGTTTCCGGACGTAAAGCGAAGCAGTCCGGAAACACTGCCCCGGAGGACCGTCACCGGCAGCCGAACAGCCCCGCGCAGCGGCACCGCCCGCCGCAGGCGAACCCACAGCAACCCCCACGGCGGGACAGCCGAAAACGTCGGCCGCGGCAAAGCGCAGCGGAATGGTCCAAGCGCAGAAATGTCATAGGAGATGCGTCACTTCGGGACCTAAGCCCCAAGATTCCCTGTTGAAAGTCCTGGGGTGTGGTGTCTACTGACTGCAGCCCAGCGCCGCGCCTCACCCGTCCGGGAGGACCGCATGCTTCCCTCCGCATCGATTCTGCAGCAGATCGGCCTCGGCGTGCTCTTCGCGCTGGCCGTCGTCTGGGCCGTCGGACTGGCCAGACTGCTGCGACGGGGGCGCTACGAGGCGGCGATGCGGCGGGACCGGCGGGAGATGCGGGTGCGCTATGCGGTGCGCGGTCCGGAGGAGGCGCCCTCCCCCGCCCGCGGCTCCGGCCGGGCGGGGGAACCCTTCTCGCCGGAACTGCTCGGCTCGGTGCCGCGGCAGACCGGGCCGGCCGGGCCGCCGGCGGAGTGTGTGGAGCTGAGCGCCGCGGAGCGCACCGCGTTCGAGGAGCTCGTACGGCAGCTGACCAGCCGGAGTTGAGCCGGCGTCCGGTCTGGTGCGGCATCAGGCCGAGCGGCTTCGGCGCTCAGTAGACCGGGCCTAGCCTCAGCAGCGCCAGCGCGGCGAGCATCTGCACCGACACCGTCGCCGCGGCCTTCCACGTCGACAGGTGGTGCTGACCCCGTATGAGCAGTACCGCGAGGACGTAGCCGAAGCCCCAGGTCGTCCAGGTCGCGGCCTGGACGAAAGTGGCGCCGCTCGGCAGCCAGGCGGCGATCGCCAGCCGCGGCAGGTCCGTCACCCAGAACAGCACGATGAACAGGCTCGCGGTCGGCGCGAAGCGGCCGCTGCCGCCGAGGGTCCGGGCTATGGCGTGGGTGACCGCCCCCAGCACGAGGCTGGCGGTCAGCACCCCCGCCTCGGCCAGCCCGACGAGCTGCAGCGCCGCCGTACGGTCTGCCGCCCACTGGCCGCGGAACGCATCCATCGACACGACCCCGATGCCGCCGCTGATCAGGCACAGCAGTACCGCCGCGCTCCAGGCGCTGCGGTCCCGCGCCTCGTCCAGGACCTCCACCGGCCGGTACCAGAGCCCGAATATCAGCCGGTGCCACCACAGTCGGCGGCGCGGGGCCGGCTCGCGCGGAGCGGGCTGAAGGAGCGTGGGCGGCGGAGGTTTGGAGGGGGGTGGTGCGGACATACGGCCGTTTCTACCACCGGCCGATCGCGGCCGCCGCGGGGGCGTCGAGCGCGGGGACGGCCGCATTGACCACGGCGTGGACGTCTGGACCGGGTGCGGACGGGGTGAGCGGGGCGCGATCGCGGTGGCGTCGGAGGCGGTGGCACCGGTGCGGATGAGACGCTTCCCGGGTGAGCTTGCAGACACCCGAGCACGACGAGGCGCACGGCGGCGGCCTGGGCAGCCGGCTCAACTGGCTGCGGGCCGCGGTCCTCGGCGCCAACGACGGCATCGTCTCCACCGCCGGACTGGTCGTCGGCGTCGCCGGCGCGACCGACGCGCGCGGAACGCTGTTGACCGCCGGACTGTCGGGGCTGCTGGCCGGGTCCATGTCGATGGCGGCCGGCGAGTATGTGTCGGTCTCCACCCAGCGGGACTCGGAGAAGGCCGCGCTGGCGCAGGAGAAGCGGGAGCTGGCGACCGAGCCGCAGGCGGAACTGGTCGAGCTGACCGAGCTGTTGGCGGGCAAGGGGCTGGCGCCGGAGCTCGCCCGGGAGGTCGCCGAGCAGCTGACCGAGCACGATGCGCTGCGCGCCCACGCGGAGGTCGAGCTGGGCATCGACCCCGATCAGCTCACCAACCCCTGGCATGCCGCCGGTGCCAGCTTTCTCGCCTTCACGGCCGGGGCGCTGCTGCCGCTGCTGGCGATCGTGCTGCCGCCTGCCGCGCACCGGCTGTGGATCACCGTGCTCGCGGTGCTCGTCGCGCTGGCGCTGTGCGGGTGGAGCAGCGCACGGCTGGGCGCCGCGCCCGCGGGCCGCGCGGTGCTGCGCAATGTGGGCGGCGGGGCGCTGGCGATGGCGGTCACCTACGCCGCGGGCTCGGTGCTGGGCGCGGTGGGGGTCTAGGGGCCCGTCCGATGGTCAGGGGGCGCGGTGGGGGTCTGGAGCCCGTCCGATGGGTCAGGCTCGGGAAGGCCCGGCCCTCCTCGCGGCTCAGCCGTTCGTGTCCCCGTACAGCTCCCGGTACGAGGGGAAGAGGCCTCCGGGGCCGTCCACCGTGTCCGCTGCCAGGGCGGCGCGTACCACCGCGCGGGTGAGCACGTCCGCGCCGGCGGCCAGGACGGCGTTCAGGGCGCCGGCCTCCGCCTGGACGCCGAACGGGGGAGCGGCGAGGGACGCTTCGGGGGTGAGCGGGCGGGTGGCGGTGGACAGGGCGAAGACCGTGTCGCCGTCGGAGAGGAGGTGGACCGGCCGGATGGCGCGGGCCAGGCCGTCGTGGGCGGTGCCGGCGAGCTTGTGGGCCTGGGCGCGGGTGAGGGTGGCGTCGGTGGCGACGACGGCGAGGGTCGTGTTGAGGGGCGGGCGGACCGATGCGGCGGAGCGGGCCAGGGATATCTCCGCGGCTTCGGCCAGGCGGCGTAGCGCGGCGGCGTGCCGCTCCGGGTCGGGGAGGGTGACGGGACCGTCGTACAGCCGGCCGTAGAGGGCGCCGGTGAGCGGGTCGGTGAGGGAGCCCGCGGCGTTGACGGCGACGAGGGCGGCGACGGTGGTGCCGGAGGGCAGAACCGCGCTGGCGGTGCCGATGCCGCCCTTGAGGCCGCCGGCCACCGCGCCGGTGCCGGCGCCCGTGGTGCCCTGTGCGACCGCGGCGCCGGGCGCGGTGGCCGCCGCGGCCTCGGCCGCGGCGCGGCCCAGCGCGGCGTCCGGGCGGGCCCGCCAGTCGCCGCCGCGGCCCAGGTCGAAGAGGGCCGCGGCCGGGACGACCGGTACGACCTGGGCGGGGTCCGCCCCCACACGGAAGCCGCGGCCCTGGTCCTCCAGCCATCCGGCGACACCGGACGCGGCGTCGAGGCCGAAGGCGCTGCCGCCGGTCAGCACGACCGCCTCGATGCGCTGGACGAGGTTGCGCGGGTCCAGCGCGTCGGTCTCCCGGGTGCCGGGCCCGCCCCCGCGTACGTCGACGGCGGCGATGACGCCGCCCTCGGGGGCCAGGACGACGGTGGTGCCGGTCAGCGCGCCGTCCCCGATCCGCTGGGCGTGGCCGACCCGCAGGCCCCCGACGTCGGTCAGCGCGTCCTGCGGTCCGGGGTGCGGCCCGGTGCCGGCCCGGTCAGAAATCGGCCGGTCCCATCACGATGACCGGGTGCAGGTCGGGGTCGAGGGTGCGCAGCAGCTGCCGCATCGCCTTGGGCTTGAGGCTCACACAGCCCTGGGTGGGGCCGTCGTGGTCGACGTGCAGCCAGACGCCGCCGCCCTTGCCGTCGCCCCAGGGACGCCGGGGATCGAGGGGGGAGGCGCCGGTCTCGCGGTTGTAGTTGATGGCGATGACGTAGTCGAAGGCGCCGGCCAGCGGCTCGCCCTCGACGCCGGTGCCGTCGGCGACGAAGCTGTTGTTGCGGTCGTAGGGGAGCTTGGTGCCGTCGGGGGGAGGCAGCAGGCCGCCGGCGTCGGTGAGGGTGTAGACCCCGATGGGGGAGCGCAGATCGCCGTAGCGGTGGTCGCTGGTCCAGCCGCGTGCGGCGTTGTGCGCGGGCCAGGCGGGGCCGGGCTGCCAGTCGTTCGAGCCTTCCTCGCGGGTGTAGAGGGTGACCCGGGACTGGAAGGAGTTCATGTCCTGACCGGTGACGACCAGCACCTGCCGGGCGTTGGCCGGTATCCGCTTGCGGGCGGCGTCGCTGAGGCCGGGGATGGGGCGGCTGGCGGGGGTGCGCGGTGTGGCGTTCGGGGCGGATTTCGCCGCGACGGCGGGGGTGCGTGGCGTGTCCGGGCCGGAAGCCGTCGTGGACGTGGTGCTCTTGGCGTCGGTCAGACCGTCGTGGTCGTCGCCCGAGGCCGGCCAGGCCCACAGGGCGGTGCCGACGAGCGTGGAGAGGGCGAGTCCGCCCACGGCCTTGCTGCGCCGGGACAGTCTCGTCCGCGCGCGGGACTGAGCGTGGCGGGGGGCCATGGCGGGCGTCTCCTAGAGGTGCGGACGGCGGTCGGCCTCAGGGGCTTCCCGTAGGAGACCCCCTGTCATAAAAAGGGCAATCTGCACCCTACCGCGTCTGCGTCGGCGCGCCTCCGGGGGCCAGCGGGAACCGTGGGGAACAAGAGGGCGAAGCCCTGAGAAGTGAGGTCCATTGGTGGGTAATTGACGGGGAATGGGGTGGCGGCCCGGTGCGGCGGTACTGGTCGCGGGCCGTCTGCCGGACGGGGTCGAAGATGGCCGAATCTGATGCGGAATCAGGGTGATCTCGGCGGCTGTACGGCCGTTCGGCACACTTATGGGGGAAGGGGCGGGGCCGTCCGCCGGAGCCCCTGGCGAAGACCGGGGCCGGACCCTTCGCCGGGACGGGGGACGCCGTTCGCCGGGACGGGTGACGGAGGCGGAGGGCGGGCGCCGCGCGGCGCCCGGGGCGCGGCCCCCGTCCGCTACTCCTCCAGGGCGGTGCCCTGACGGGCCGTAAGGGTGACGCCCACGGCAACCGTTGCGGATGCCACCAGACCGGCCGCCAGGACCGCCCAGTGCCCGGCGAACGTGCACGCCAGGACCAGCACGGACGACACCGGCAGCACCAGCTGCTGGGCCGGGCCGCGCTTCTGGTGCCGGGAGTGGATCAGCCAGACGGTGAACATGAACAGGGCGGCCGGCACGGTGACGCAGGCGGCCGCCCCGTACGCCGACAGATGCGCCTCGCCGACCGCCTCCTCCACCGCGATCTCGATGCCCGCGCCGACCGCGGCCGCCGAGCCGAAGACGAGGTAGTGGCCGTAGCCCCACAGGAACGCCTGGGTGTTCGAGCGCAGGTGGAGGTGGATGGGCACCGCGAAGTAGATCCAGTACGCGGCGAAGACCACCAGCAGCCCGCCGGCCGCGATCGGCAGCAGGGTGCCCAGCTCGTCGGTCTCGTCCAGCGCCGACTGCACCGCCACGGTGGCCGCCGCGACGGTCTCACCGAGCACGATGATGGTGAACAGGCCGTAGCGCTCGGCGATGTGATGCGGATGCCAGGCCGTCTGCCGCTCCCGTTCGGCCCATACGGGGACGGCCAGCTCCATCAGGCCCACGACCAGGAACACCCAGGGCAGGACGTCGTGGGGCAGGACGAGCAGGCCCAGCCAGCCGACCTGGCACACCGTCACCCCCAGGGCGTAACGCAGCGCGGTGCGCCGTTCGGCCCCCTGGCTGCCGTGGGCGGCCCGCAGCCACTGGGTGACCATGGCCAGCCGCATCACCAGATAGCCGAACCAGATGACGGTGAAGTCGCTGTGCGCGAACGCCCGCGGCACACCGGCGGCCAGCACCAGCACCCCCGCCATCTGGACCAGCGTCACCACGCGGTAGAGCGCGTCATCGGTGTCGTACGCCGACGAGAACCAGCTGAAGTTCATCCAGGCCCACCAGATGGCGAAGAAGAGCATCAGATAGCCGGCGATGCCGTGCCCCGGATGCCCCTCGGCCAGGGCGTGCGCCAACTGGCCGCCGGCCTGTGCGATGGCCACGACGAAGCACAGGTCGAAGAAGAGCTCCAGCGGGGTGGCGGTGCGGTGCGCCTCGTCGCGGCTGCGGGCACGCATGAGGACCGGCACATCAGCTCCTCTCGTCGGCCCGGGGCGGCCCGATCAGTAGAGCGCGGGCCGGGGGCGGGGCCAACGAGGGGAGCGGGTGTGTCGCGGGACGGCCGTCATTCGGCGACGGCCTCCACGATCGAGGGGTAGGACGTGGTCGGCAGCACCCGGGTCAGCCGGAAGCCGTTCGCCGCCAGCAGCGTCGCGAACTCCTCGGCGGTGCGCTCCTTGGCGTCGAGGAGCGCCATCATCGCGACGTCCAGGGTCTTGCCGAAGTGCGGGGCGTTGCCCGACGGCAGTACGCACTCGACGACCAGCAGCCGGCTGCCCGTCGCCATGGCCCCGTGGCAGGCGCGCAGGATGCGCCGGCAGGCGTCGTCGGACCAGTCGTGGAGGATGTGCTTGAGGACGTAGACCTCGCCGCCGGACGGTACGGACGTGAAGAAGTCCCCCTCCTGCGTGCGCCAGCGCCCCTTCAGCTCGTCGCCGTCCAGCAGGTGGTGGGCCAGCGGCGGCGCCTGGTCGAAGAGCACCCCCGTCAGCTGGGGGTGGCGGCGCAGCACGGCGCGCAGCAGACCGCCGCGGCCGCCGCCGACGTCCACGACCGTTCCGGTCTCCGGGAACGGGTACGCGGCGACCACCGCCTCGTCCACCGGACCGGAGACGGACGACATCCCGCTGTCGAAGAGCTCGCGGGTGGCCGGATCCGACAGCAGATGGTCGAAGAAGGGCGCCCCGAAGAGCCGCTCGAAGGCGGCGCCGCCGTGCCGTACCGCCTCCGGCATACCGGCCGATGTCTGCAGGAACAGCTCGTCGGTCATCATCAGGACGGCGGGCCGCAGCGACTGCGGGGCATCCGTGCGCAGCGCTTCGGCGGCCGGCGTCAGCTGGAAGGCGCCCGCGGCGTCCTCCCGGAAGATGCCGCGGGTGGCGAGGTAGCGCAGTACGCGGCGCAGATGCGGGGCGTGGGTGTCGGTGGCCGCGGCGAGCTGCTCGACGGTGCGGGGGCCCTCGGCAAGGCGGTCGGCTATGCGGTGGTGGGCCGCGGTGCGCAGGGCCGCGGAGAAGAGATGGCCCATGGCGAGGTCCATCAGATGGGTCGCCATGTCGTGGGGCTCGCCGGTCGGGTGGTGGAGTGAAGCGGCCAACGTCAGCCTCCGGTCCTCGGCTTGGGCCTGCTGGTCGGCGGTCGCAGGCAGGGGGTGATCCACGGTTGCAGCCGGGGGCGGTGGTGTCACGGGAGGCGGCGCGGCCACCCGCCAAGTCCGGCCAGCGGCGGGTGCGCCGGCGGTCGTCGAGCGGGGCCGGGCCGGGGCCGGGCCGGCGCTCGATGGCGGGCGGTGCTCCATGGTCGAATGCGTATATGAGCGACAGTGACACGACCGCCCCGGTCCCGACCCCCGCCACCGTCCTGGCCCCGCTCGACGACCGCCTCCCGGACCTCGTGGCCCTCTACGAAGACCTCCACCGCCACCCCGAACTCGGCTTCCAGGAGACCCGTACCGCCGCCGAGGCCGCCCGCCGGCTGACCGGCCACGGCTACGACGTCACCACCGGCATAGCCGGGACCGGTGTCGTCGGCGTCCTGCGCAACGGCCCCGGCCCGGTGGTCCTGCTGCGCGCCGACATGGACGCGCTGCCCGTCACCGAGGACTCCGGCCTGCCCTACGCCTCCACGGTCCCCGGCCGGATGCACGCCTGCGGCCACGACGTCCACGTCACCTGTCTGCTGGGCGCCGCCGATCTGCTCGCCGCCGGCCGCGAGCACTGGTCCGGCACCCTGATCGCGCTCTTCCAGCCCGCCGAGGAGGTCGGCAGCGGCGCCCGCGCCATGCTCGACGCCGGCCTCTACAGCAAGGGCCTGGTCCCCACGCCCGACGTGGTGCTCGCGCAGCATGTCGCGCCGTTCGGCGCCGGGCTGATCGCCTACTGCCCCGGCGCCTGTATGGCCGCAGCCGACAGCCTGGAGATCACCTTCCATGGCACCGGTGGCCATGGCTCGCGCCCCGAGACCACCGTCGACCCCCTCCTGATGGCCGCCGCCTTCGTCCAGCGGGTGCAGTCCGTGGTGGCCCGCGAGGTCGCGCCCAAGGACCGGGTGGTGGTCACCGTCGGCTCCTTCCACGCCGGGGACAGCGCCAATGTCATCCCCGACCGGGCCGTCGTACGGCTCAGCGTCCGCACCTTCGACGAGACCGTACGCACCGCCGTACTGGCCGCCGTCGACCGCATCGCCCGCGCCGAGGCCGCCGCCTCCGGTGCCGACCGCGCACCCGAGACCGAGGTCCTGGACTCGTTCCCGGTGACCGTCAACGACGCGGCCACCCTGGACGGCGTCAATGCCGCATTCACCCGGCTCTTCGGTGCACAGCGGCTGTTCGCCTACGAACCGGCGACCGGCAGCGAGGACGCCGGCCTCCTGGCGGCCGCCGCCGAAGCCCCCCTCTACTACTGGTGGCTGGGCGGCTGGGACCCCGAGGAGTTCCGGACGGCCCTGGCCGCCGGACGGCTCGCCCAGGACATCCCCTCCAACCACTCACCGCGGTTCGTGCCGGTGGTCCGGCCGACCCTCGCCATGGGCGTCGAGGCACTGACCGCGGCGGCGCTCAGCCGGCTGGGCCCGGGGACGGCCGGTTGACCTTGTCCCCAGGGGAAGCCCCAGCATCGGCCGTGCCGGGCCGAGGGGGCCCGGTACGAGGAGGACGGACGGCCTGACGGCCGGTCCGGCATACGGCCCGAAGGGCCGGGAGGAGCCCGCCGCATGGCCGCTGACCTGCTGACCATCGGGGCGTTCGCGCGCGCCTGCCGGCTCTCGCCGAAGGCACTGCGGCTGTACGACGAGCTCGGCTTGCTGCGCCCCGCCCACGTGGACCCGGTCAACGGCTACCGGCACTACGCCCCGGCCCAGCTGGAGCGGGCCCGGCTGGTCGCCTGGCTGCGCCGGCTCGGCATGCCGCTGGCCCGTATCCGCGAAGTGGGTGAGCTGACCGGGAACGCGGCGGCCGAGGCGGTCGCCGCGTACTGGGCACAGGTCGAGGCCGATCTCGCCGCGCGCCGTGAGCTGGCCGCCTTCCTCGTCGATCAGCTGCAGCGGAAGGACATCGCCATGACCACCTCGCCCACCCCCCTGACCATGCGCTTCGCGGCCCGTACCGACCGGGGGCTGGTCCGCCCCGCCAACCAGGACGCGGCCTACGCGGGAGCGCGGCTGCTCGCCGTGGCCGACGGTTACGGCGCGAACGGCGGCCCGGCGGCGGCCGCCGCGATCGAGGAGCTGAGGGCTCTGGAGGACCTCGATCTGACGTCGGCGGACCTGCTCACCGTCCTGGAAGAGGCCGCCCATCGCGCCAACCGCGCCGCCCCGTCGGCGGACGAGCCGACGGGCAGCACCCTGACCGCCCTGCTCCGTTCCGGTTCCCGGATGGCGCTCGTGCACATCGGCGACTCCCGCGCCTACGTCCTGCGCGACTCCGGCCTCTTCCGCGTCACCCACGACCACAGCCTGGTCCAGTCCCTGATCGATGAGGGCCGTCTCACGCCCGAGGAGGCGCCGTCGCACCCGCAGCGCGCACGGCTGCTGCGGGCACTCGACGGGCACCCGGAGTTCGCCCCCGACCTGCAGCTGCTTCAGGCACGGCCGGGCGAGAGGTATCTGCTGTGCACCGACGGACTGTCCGCGGTGGTGCCGAACGAGGCGATCCAGGACGTGCTGACCGCGGCCGGCGACCCCGATCAGGCCGTACGGGACCTGATCGGGCTCGCCTACGAGGGCGGTGCGCCGGACAACATCGGCTGTGCCGTCGCGGAGGTGGCCGCGGCGACCGCGTAGGCCTTCAGGCGATGCCCTTCAGCATCCCCTTGAAGTACATCTGCGGCAGGCCGTAGCGCTTGAGGAACCACATGTCGGTGCGCTCACGGGTGGTGTCGATGAACGGGATCGACGGGGTGGGCCGCAGGTCGTAGTCGAACTCGGCGAGCAGCATCTTGTGCCGGGCGGTGACCAGGGGGCAGGAGGTGTAGCCGTCGTAGTGGGCGGTGGCGGGGCGGCCGCGCAGGCCGGAGAGGAGGTTGGCGACGACGACCGGGGCCTGTTTGCGGATCGCCGCGCCCGTCTTGGACGTGGGCAGATTGGCCACGTCGCCGAGCACGAACACCTCCGGGAAGTCGGGGTGCTGGAGGGTCTGCCGGTCGGCCTTGACGTACCCGTAGGGGGAGTCGGGGTCGGCGAGCGGGCCGTCGGCGAGCCACTGGGGGGCCCGCTGCGGCGGTACGGCGTGCAGGAGGTCGTAGTGGACGGTCTCGGTCGTGCCGGTGGCGCGGTCGGTGATCTCCGCCGTGCGCGCCGTGCCGTCCAGGCTGGTCATCTCGGAGCTCAGGCGCACCTCGATGCCGTACCGGGCGGCGGTCTCCTCCAGCGCCCGGGAGAAGACCGGCACCTTGAACATGGCGGGCTCCGGGAGCACCAGGATGGTGCGGATCGAGCCCAGTACGCCGCGCTTGCGCCAGTGATCGGCCGCCAGATACGCGATCTTCTGCGGGGCGCCACCGCACTTCACCGGCCCGGCGGGCATGGTGAACAGGGCGGTGCCGCGGCGCGTCCGGCGGATCAGGTCCCAGGTGAGCGGGGCGAGATCGGGGCGGTAGTTGCTGCTCACGCCGCCGTGCCCGAGGGCCGTGGCCAGACCGGGCACACCGTCCCAGTCGAGCTGCAGCCCGGGCGCCAGCACCAGCCGTCCGTAGGACAGGACCCGGCCGGAGCCGGTGGTGACCGTACGGGCGGCCGGGTCGACGGCGGTGGCGCGCTCGCGCAGCCAGCGCACGCCGGGCGGTATGACGTCCGCCTCGGTGCGCAGCGCGGCGCGCAGCGGGGCCTGGCCGCCGCCCACCAGCGTCCACAGCGGCTGGTACCAGTGCGTCTCGGAGGGCTCCAGCAGCGTGATGTCCCGGACGCCGGCACGGCGTAAGCGGGCGGCGACGGTGATGCCCGCGGTGCCGCCGCCGACGATGAGGACGGGGTGGTGGGCCTGGGCGGCGCTGGGGGGCGTCATGGGGTTCCTCCTGGGGGTGCGGTTGCCGGGTCGAGAGGTGTCGGGCGGTCAGAGGTGGGGGACGGCGGTGGCCGCCATGGTGGCGGCGACCACCGAGATGAGGGAGGCGAAGGCCGTGGTCAGGGTCTCTGGGCGCAGGCGCGCGGTGAGGCGGGGGCCGAGGTGGCTGCCGAGCGCCGCGCAGACCGCGAAGCCGGCCAGCAGCGGCCAGTCGAGGGTGAGGGTGCCGACCCGGGTGCCCAGCGCCGTAAGGGAGTTGATCAGGACGACGAGGAGCGAGGTGCCGATGGCGACCCGCATCTCCAGGCCCAGGACCAGGGTGAGGGCGGGCACGACCACAAAGCCGCCGCCGACTCCGAAGAAGCCGGTGAGCAGCCCTATGGCGGAGGCGGTGAGAGCGAGACGGGAGAGCCCTACGGGGCCCCGTACGGGTTCGCTGAGGCGGCGGCGGTCCTCGGAGGAATTCCCTGCGGGGTTCCCTGCGGGATTCCCTACGGGACTCGCTACGGGGTCCTTTATGGGCTCCCCTACGGGCTCCCCTCCGGGATTGCCTACGGGCTCCCGTGAGGATTCGCTTCCCGACGCGGTCCGCGCTGCGCGCCGCTCGCGCCGCTCACGCCGTGCCCGTAACACCAGCATCACCGCGACCACGAGCATCAGCCCGGCGAACGCTGCCATCAGGACGTCGGGGGACAGCGCCGCGCTCCAGCGGGAGCCGAGGTAGCTGCCGGCCGTACCCAGTACGCCCAAGGTGGCGCCGGCCGTCCAGTGGACCCGGCCCGCGCGGGCGTGGCGCAGGAGTCCGGCCGCCGCACCGGCCGTGACGACGACCAGCGCGCCCGCGGTCGCCGCGTGCGGTGACTGCCCCAGCAGATACACCAGCGCGGGCACCGCCAGCACCGAACCGCCGCCGCCGAGCGCCCCCAGCAGCAGCCCTATCAGCAGCCCGCACGGCAGCGCCGCAACGGCTAAGACGACGGACACGCTAGGCGGACGGACAGGAGGCCGACGACGGGCTCGCGGCCGCGGACGGGCTCGCGACGGAGGACGGGCTCGCGCCGGAAGACTGGCTCGTCACCGCCGAAGGGCTCGCCACCGAGGACGGGCTCGTCACCGCCGAAGGGCTCGCCACCGAGGACGGGCTCGTCACCGCCGAAGGGCTCGCGGCCCGCGGCGCGAGGGCGACCTTCCGGCTGTCGTCGGACCACTCCGCGACGAAGGTGAACCGGTCGCCGCGCACCACCGTCTCCCGCCACTCCACCGGCCGTTCCCCGGCCCGGCCCAGCCGCTCGATGGCGAACGCCGGCTCCCGGTCGGCCAGTCCCAGCAGCCACGCCTGCCGGATGTCCGGCAGGAACGGCTGGATCCGCTCGCGGCCGCCGGTGACCTTCACCGAGCAGCGCCGCGACAGCTCCCCGTAGAGCGAGGTGTGCCCGAAGTCGGCCTCCAGCAGCGGCTCGGCGATCTCGGCGGGCAGATACGCGGTGTCGTGGGCGAGCGGTTCGCCGTCCGCGAGCCGCAACCGCTCCAGTACGACCAGGGGTGCGTCCGGGATCAGCCCCAGATGCCCCGCGACCGTCCCGTCCGCGGTCCGCTCCAGCCGCAGCACCTCGCTGCGCTGCTCGACCCCCTGGCCCTCCAGCTCGCGGAAGAGGCTGTAGAGCGAGCCCAGGGGCTGCTGTATGCGGCGGGTGTCCAGCCGGCTGCCGCGGCCGCGTTCGGCGATCACCAGGCCGTCGGCGCGCAGCTTGCGCAGCGCCTCGCGGACGGTGTGCCGGCTGACCTCGTACTCGGCGGTGAGCCGGTGTTCGGCCGGGAACTCCTCGGTGAACGCGCCGGCCGCCATCCGGCGGCGCAGATCGTCGAAGAGCTGTGCCCAGAGGGGGAGCGGTGAGCGCCGGTCCAGGGGGCGCGGTCCGTGCCCGCCGGGGGCGCCGTCCGTTGGCGGCTCGGTCGTCATGGTGGCTCCTCCGGGGTACGGATACGAGTGCGCGGGTGATGTGACGTCAGCTGATGCCGACTCAAGTCGCCGCGCGGACGGCGTGAGCGCCGCCCCGCTTGTCGCCCATCGACCCGGCTCCTTAATGTACGTACATCCGTGCATCCGCACAACGCACACATCCGCACAACGCACACATCCGCACAACGCACGTATCCGCACGACACACGCATCCGCACGACGCACCCCGCCCATCCCCAGGAGGCCGACCGTGCACTTCGCCCAGTACTACCTCGACTGCCTCTCGCAGGCGTCGTATCTGATCGGCGACCGGACCACCGGCCGCGCCGTCCTCGTGGACCCGCGCCGCGACATCGACGACTATCTGCAGGACGCGGAGGCCGCCGGGCTGCGCATCGAACTCGTCATCGAGACGCACATTCACGCCGACTTCCTCTCGGGCCACCTTGAGATCGCAGAGGCCACCGGCGCCACCGTCGCCTTCGGGGAGGCCGCCGAAACCGGCTTCCCCACAAGGCGGTTACGGGATGGTGAGCGCATCCGGCTGGGCGCGGGCGAAGGCGAAGGGGTCACCCTCACGGTCCTGGCCACCCCCGGCCACACCATGGAGTCCATCTGCCTGGTCATCCACGAAAACCCCGACGATGCCGTGCCGTTCGGGGTGCTCACCGGCGACACCCTCTTCGTCGGCGATGTCGGCCGCCCCGACCTGCTCTCCGCCGCCGGGCACTCCCCCGAGGACATGGCCGCACGTCTGCACCGCTCCCTGCACACCAAACTACTGACCCTCCCGGACGCGACCCGGGTCTTTCCCGCACACGGCGCCGGATCGGCCTGCGGCCGCAGTCTGTCCACCGAGACCAGCTCCACCATCGGCGACCAGCGCCGCCTCAACTACGCGCTGCAGCCCATGCCGGAGGAGGCGTTCGTCCGGCTGGTCACCGCCGAGCAACCGGCGACTCCCGGCTACTTCGCGCACGATGCGGCCCTCAACCGGGACGGCCACCCCCTCCTGGACGCCGCCCCGCCGCCCGCGCTCACCCTGGAGGAGGCGCTCGCGGCCCGCGACCAGCAGGGCGCCGCCCTCCTCGACTGCCGCCCGCTGGCCGCCTACACCCGCGCGCATCTGGCCGGTTCGCTGCACACGAGCCTGGACACCCGGTTCGCGGAGTACGCCGGCAGCGTGGTCGCCCCGGGCACCCCGATCGTGCTGCTCGCCGAGCCCGGCAAGGAGCAGGAGGCCCGCCTCCGCCTCGCCCGCATCGGCTATGACCACGTCATCGGCCATCTGCCCGACCCCGCCGCCGCCTTGGACCGCGCCCCGGCGCTCGTACGGCACAGCCATCGCCTCGTCCCTGAGGAACTCGCCCTGGGGGAGGGGGAGGGGGAGGTGCGCGGCGACCGGCCGGCGCACGCCCAGCTGATCGACGTCCGCAACCCGGCCGAATACGCGGCGGGCGCCCTCCCCGGCGCCCGCAGCATCCCGTTGGCCACGCTCCCCGACCGCATCGCCGAACTGGATCCGGCGCGCCCGGTCGTCCTCTACTGCCGCAGCGGGAACCGGTCGGTGATCGCGGCGGCGCTGCTGGAGGCGCGCGGATTTGGCGAAGTGTGCGATGTGGTGGGCGGATACGAGGCGGCGGCGGGCGCGGGGAAGGGGTGATCGCCGGGCGGGGGTGAGTTGCCCGGCCTCAGGGGCGCGGCAGGGTTCCTCGGGGGCGCGGCAGGGTCCCTCGGGGGCTCGTCAGGGTCCCTCGGGGGCTCGTCAGGGCTCGTCAGGGCTCGGGATGGCCGCGGCGGCGAGGGCCAGCCCTGCCCCGGCCGCGGCCGTCTGCACAGCCTTGGACGCCCCGAAGGCCTCGCCCGCCCGTGCGCTCGCGGCGCATGAGCGCCTGAGGTCAGCACGAAGGAGTTCAGCGGGAAGCGAGAGGGGGGAGGGAGGGATGGAGGGATGGAGTGTGGAGTGCACCAGAAGGGGGAAGGACGTAGGCGGCAGATCACCGGGGGACCCGTAAGCGCCGGCCCCGTACAGCGGACGTTCAGCGAACGTTGATCGGTGATCTACATGCTGATCCGCATGTTGCGCCGTGTGACCTCAGAGCATGCAGAAGACGCCCGGGCTGTTCAAGAGCCGGAGACGTCGCGGATCGCCCTCACCTGGAACGGGGAGCCGGGGCGTCTGGAGGAGTTAACCCACGGCATGCTCCTCGACCAGGCCGAACGGGCCGCCGCCGCGCTCACCCGGCTCGGGGTGCGCGCCGGTGACCGGGTCGCGGTCCATCTGCCGCTGGTCCCGGAGTCGGTGATAGCCACCCTCGCCTGCGGCCGGTTGGACGCGATACGCACCACGCTGCCGGTCTCGCTGACGGTGCCCGAACTCGTCGCACGGACCCGGGAGTCGGACGCCCGGGTGGTGATCACTGCGGACGCGGCGTTCTGGGACGGGGCAGTACGGCCGGTGAAGGCGCTGCTCGACCATGCACTGGCGCGAGGCGCGGCCGCGGGGGGCGCGTCCGATCGCACGGTGCTGGTCGTGAACCGCTGCTCGCGCCCGGTGTCCTGGAAGCCCGGCCGCGACATGTGGTGGCACGACGCACTCGGAGGCACGGCGGCGGCCGGCCGCTGACGGTCAGGGGCGGGCCGCCAGCGGCAGAGGCGGGCTGCTGACGGCCAGAGGCGGGCCGCGGACGGGCAGAGGCGGGCCGCTGAGGGTCAGGGGCGGGCTGCGGGCAGGCAGAGGTGGCAGGGAGACGGGTCGCTCGCGCCGGGGGTGGTCACCCAAGTGGCCCCGCACAACAGGCCGCGGGTCCCATGGCCGCCTAGCGTGGATCCGTGTCGCAGCCCTCGGACGTCCCAGGGCGCCCGGCCCCTCCCCGGCACCCGACTGAGAGGCGGTCACCCATGCCTCGCCCGGACCACGCACACCTCCGCCACCCCCTCCCCGGCACCGACCGCAACAGCCCCCGCAGACGCAATCACGCCTCCCAGAGCCCACCGACCCGCCCCCACGACGGGCAGCGCCCGCACCCCATACCCACCCACGACAAGGGCGGCTAGCGGGAGGCGAGTTCGCAGAGCAGGCTGCGCCCGGGTGTCGGGCGCCCGGACATCGCGCCGGTCAAACAGGGCCGCGAGCCCGCGAGCCCGCGAGCCCGCGAGCATGGCCGGTTCGCCGTGGAGCCCTTGTGCGAAGAGGTCCGGCTGCGTGGGCGGACACGGGCGACGGTGATCTGGACCCCGGGCGGCCAGGCGCCGGAGGGGTGCCACCGGTGCCTCGGCTTCTTCCGGCCCGGAGAGACGAGCGGCAACCGACCGCCGGCGACCAGACGGCCAGCGACCAGACGGCCAGCGACCAGACCGCCGGCGAGCCGACCGTGACCGACTGAGCGGCCCGTCCGACCCTGATCCGCCCCGAGCAGGCACCCCGCCTCTGGTCCGCCCCAAGCAGGCAACCCGCCCCTGATCCACCCCAACAGGCAGCCCGCGCCCCACGGCGGCTCGCCCGTGGCCGGGGGGGCGGCGCGGGTGCCTGCTGAGCGACGGCGACGGCGACGGCGGGGTCGGGCCCGCCCGTACCCTGGAGGGGTGAGCACCACCCCCGAACCCGAGCAGATGCCCGCGCCCCAGCCCACCGGCGACGCGGACGGCGAGGACCGCGGAGGCCAGGTTCCGGCCGCGGCGGCCGTACCGCGCCCGGCCCGCAGGCCCGCCGCGGCGCTGATCTTCGACGACCCGCTGAGCCAGCAGTCCTCGGACGACACCGACCGCGGCTGGGGCGAGCGCCCGGCCGGCGGGGACAGCGCCGCCGATCTCGCCCGCTTCCTCGACGAAAAGCCGCCCCACCACCTCTGAGCGAGGCGAGGGGGCGGCGTATGCCGGCCTTCTTCGGCGCCTGCTACTCCTACTCCTGGGTCTTCTGAGTGCCGATGGTCCCCGAGGCGGAGGACCGGAGGGTGTGCGAGCCGGTGCGCTGGGCGATCAGCGCATCGCGGATCTCGGTGAGCAGCTCGACCTCGGTCAGGGTCGGCGGGGTGTCGTCGACCGGCTTCCTGGCCTCCTGGCGCTCCTTCCACTTGTTCATCGGAAGGATCATGAGGAAGTAGACGACCGCCGCCGTGATCAGAAACGTCAGCGCGGCGCTCAGCACCGAACCCCAGAGGACGTAGATGCCGTCGGTGAACTGGCCCGTCTTCTTGTCGATGTGGCAGGTGGTGAGGCAGGCCTTGTAGTTGTCGAGGTTCTGCGAGCCCAGGGCACCGATGATCGGGTTGATGACGCCCTTGACCACGGCATTCACGATGTTGGTGAACGCCGCACCGACGACCACCGCGACCGCGAGTTCGATGACGTTGCCGCGCATCAGGAATTCCTTGAATCCCTGCAGGACGCCCTTGCTCTCGCTCACCTGACAGCCTCTTTCCACGCTCACTACGGACGGTGCACCAACGATCAGCACCGCAACTTACGGCAGGGCGGGGCAGGGGTGTCCAGTCCCGCAACTCGGACCAGTGATCGGCCGGCGCGTCAGTGCGGATCCGGCGGACGGGGTGGTGGGTCCGGTGCGTCGGACGGACGGATTCGGCGGTACCGGTGCGGTGGGCGCGCCCCCATTGGCGCGCGGCAGATGCCCCGCCACTCGCAGCAGTGTTGCGTGACGCAGGGACGGACGCCACTCGATCTTGGGGCATGGCTACCGCCCTCCCGCGGCCGTCGCCGACGGGCAGCCGGGAGCGGGAGCGGTTCGTACGGCTCCGTACGAAGCTCCGCCGGCCAGTGCTGCGGCGGCCATCGCCAGGCCGGCGGCCAGCATCCGCCGCCGTGTAGCCCGCCCCTGGCGGAGCCTGCCGCCGCCGGGCCGTACCGGCTCGAAGTGCGGTACTTCACAGCAAGGGGGAGCGGGGAGCGGCGGGGAGAGGAGCGGGTCGGGAGCGCAGCCGGCGGAGGAGACAGTGGAGGAGACAGAGGTCGGGGAAGGGGCCCGGTGGGAGAGGGCGGGGGACGGGCAGGGCATGGGTGGTCACCGCCTGTGGTGAGGGGTTGGGATCGCGCTCGGAGGAACCGGCGATCACCACCGTGCCGCAATGCGCTCCCGCCCGCTCGGGGCTGTGGACGACCCCGCCGTTGTGGATAACCCGGCCACCCGGGAGAGGGAGGCCGGACCCGCCGGCCCCTGCCGCGCCACGACGACTGCCGTGCCCCGATGCCACGACGGCTGCCGCAGAACGACGGCATGACGGCTGCCGCGCCACGACGGCAGGACGTCACCGCCGCGCCCGGCGTTCACCCCGTCACGTCACGGCAGCTCGATGCCCAGGTCCCAGCCCGCGTGGGCGTCCGTGCACAGGCAGTCGCGGGTGGTGCTGTCGGGCAGTGCGGCGACCGCGTCGAAGAGCACCTCGCGCAGCCGGCCGATGTTCTGGCCGAAGACGGCGAGGACCTCTTCGTGGGAGACGCCGTCGCCGGTCTCGGTGCCCGCGTCCAGGTCGGTGACCAGGGACAACGAGGTGTAGCAGAGGCTCAGCTCGCGGGCCAGGACCGCCTCGGGGTGGCCCGTCATACCGACCACCGACCAGCCCTGCGCGGCGTGCCAGCGCGATTCGGCGCGGGTGGAGAAGCGGGGGCCCTCGATGACGACGAGGGTGCCGCCGTCGACCGGCTCCCAGTCGCGGCCGCGGGCAGCCTTGAGGGCGGCCTGGCGGCCCGTGGGGCAGTACGGGTCGGCGAAGGTGAGGTGGACGACGTTGGGGACGCTGCCATCGGGCAGCGGGTGGCCGTCGAAGTAGGTCTGGGCGCGGGCCTTGGTGCGGTCGACGAGCTGGTCGGGGACGAGCAGCGTGCCGGGGCCGTACTCGGGGCGCAGACCGCCCACCGCGCACGGGCCGAGGACCTGCCGTACGCCGACCGAGCGCAGCGCCCACAGGTTGGCGCGGTAGTTGATGCGGTGCGGCGGGAGGTGGTGGCCGCGCCCGTGCCGGGGCAGGAAGGCGACCTGACGGCCGGCGATCTCGCCCAGGAACAGTGAGTCGCTCGGGGGACCGTAGGGGGTGTCCACCGTGATCTCGGTCACGTCGTCGAGGAAGGAGTAGAACCCCGAGCCGCCGATAACGCCTATCTCCGCGTCAGCCATGCGGGCCACCCTAGCGGGGCCGGACGCACCGGACCCCGCCGTCCGGGAAGACGGCGGGGTCCGGAGAAGTACGGGGCGGGCGGGTCAGGCCGCGGAGCTGGTGCTCGACGTGCTGCTGGAGGCCGACGCGGCCGGGGCGGCCGACTTGGAGTCGGAGCTGCCCGACGACGAGCCGCTGGAGTCCGAGGAGGACGTGCCGCTCGACGAGGAGGAGCTCTTCGCGGGGCTGCTGCTGGACGACGCACCACGGCTGTCGTTGCGGTAGAAGCCGGAGCCCTTGAAGACGATGCCGACCGCGGAGAACACCTTCTTGAGGCGTCCGTTGCAGCTGGGGCACTCCGTGAGCGCGTCGTCGGTGAACTTCTGCACCGCCTCGAGGCCCTCGCCGCACTCGGTGCACTGGTACTGGTAGGTCGGCACTTGACTTCCTCCTGGCACTCTCACTCGATGAGTGCTAACGACGCTCCATATTGCAGTATTCCGGCCCGTCAGTCCACCGGTGGCCGGGATACGGTGACCGACCCCACGTCCGTTCAGGTGCTCGCCAGCTCCCGTTCCCGGTCGCCGGCGGCCACCGGCGAGGTGCCCGCCGTGCCCTGGGTGGCGACCACGGTCGAGGAGCGCGGCAGCAGGTGGGCGCGGAGCGCCAGCAGCACCGTCAGGGCCAGCGCCGTGCCGGCCAGCGGCACCAGGAATCCGGTGCTCGGTCCGAAGCGGTCCGCCAGCTGGCCGGCGGACGTGGCCGCGGCCGCCTGGCCCAGCGCGACCGCGCCGGTCAGCCAGGTGAAGGCCTCGGTGCGGGCGGCGGCCGGCACCAGCGACTCGACCAGCGTGTAGCCGGTGATCAGGGCCGGGGCGATGCACAGTCCGACGACCAGGCCGACGGCGCCCAGCAGCGGCACCGCGGTCACCGCCCACAGCGGGGTGGTGGCCAGGGCGAGCAGGCCGTAGGCGACCAGCAGCCGGCGCCGCGGGCCGACCTTCCAGGCGATCGCGCCGCAGGCAACGCCGGCGAGCATGTTGCCGCCCGCGAAGATCCCGTAGAGCACGCCGTTGATGCCGGGCTGCCCGATGTGCTGGGTGAAGGCCGTCAGCGAGACCTGCATACCGCCGAAGACGGTGCCGATGCCGAGGAACGCCACGATCAGCACGCGTACGCCGGGCACCGACAGCGCCGAGACGCGCGGCCGGTCGCCGGCCTCGGCCCGGTGCACCGGCGGCTGGCTGCGCCGCTGCGAGGCGAACAGCAGACCGCCGGCCAGTGTCAGCGCGGCCTCGGCGATCAGACCCGCGGCCGGGTGGACGCCCGTGCACAGCGCGGTCGCGAGGACGGGCCCGACCACGAAGGTGAACTCGTCGGTCACCGACTCGAAGGCGGCGGCCGTCGGCATCAGCGGGCTGCCGCCGAGCCGGGAGGCCCAGCGGGCCCGCACCATCGGGCCGACCTGCGGAGTCGAGGCGCCCGTGGGGACGGCCACCGCGATCAGCGCCCACAGGGGGGCGTGGAGCAGGGCCAGGGTGATCAGGGTCGCGACACCGGCGACGTGGACCAGGACGCCGGGGATGAGGACGGCGCGCTGGCCGAAGCGGTCGGCGAGCTTGCCGCTCTGCGGGGCGAACAGCGCCATCGCGACGCCGGTGGTGGCGGACACCGCGCCGGCGGTGCCGTAGGAGCCCGTCGTGGACTGGACGAGCAGCACGATGCCGATCGTCAGCATCGCGAAGGGCTGCCGGGCCAGGAAGCCGGGCAGCAGGAATGTCCATGCACCAGGGGTGCGGAGGAGTTGTCCGTAACCGGGACGGGAGTCCTTGACCGCGGATGCCACGGCCGGGCCTTTCTGCCGCCTGGTAGCGCGCCGCCCGCGAGGTCGTCACGGGTGCGCGCCGAGAGCTGTCCTCTCGCGCAGGACCGAGTGATACCGCATGGTCCGCACCCCGAGAGGTGGCTGCGTGTGGCAGGGGACCGCGGCCGCCGAGCGGTCGCGCCAGCTCTGCATCAGGCAGAGTTGGTTCGTCGATGTTCCTTTGCATACTACAGGCCGAAACGCGAGAAGCCCTGGGATTAGCCAGGGCTTCTCGCGGATTTCCTTGAGATCCGTGGAGATTTGCAGCACATTTTCGGCCGCGCCGGGGCGGCCCAGGGTCAGCGCGGGCTTCGCCCTCGGTGGCGCCGCTCGGTGGTGCCGTCCGTCCCCAGCCAGCCGGCCAGCTTGCCGCCCTGGGAGACCGCCTGCAGTCGGCGCTCGGCCGCGTCGCGCACCGGGTCGGTGGCGACCACCAGCAGCTCGTCGCCGCGCCGCAGCACCGTGGTCGGCGAGGGTACGAAGCTGGAGCCGTCCCGTACGACGAGGGTGACCGCGGCGCCCGCGGGCATCCGCAGCTCGCCGACCTCGACGCCGTGCATACGGGACGTCGGGCCGATGGACGTGGACAGCAGATGGCCGCGCAGCCGCTCCAGGGGCGCCGACTCGATGCCCAGGTCGGCGGCCTCCTTGCCGTCGCCCAGCTTCAGCCGCCGGGCCAGCCACGGCAGCGTCGGCCCCTGGACGAGGGTGTAGACGACGACCAGGACGAAGACGATGTTGAAGACCCGCTGGCTGCCGGGTACGTCGCCCACCATCGGGATGGTGGCCAGCACGATCGGGACCGCGCCGCGCAGCCCGGCCCACGACAGCAGGGTCTTCTCCCGCCAGGGCACCCGGAACGGCAGCAGTGCGGTGAACACGGACGCCGGCCGGGCCACGATCGTCAGGATCAGGCCGATGACCAGGGCGGGCACGAAGTCGTTGATCAGCTTGTGCGGGGTCACCAGCAGGCCCAGCAGCACGAACATGCCGATCTGGCCGATCCAGCCGAGCCCTTCGGCGAATCCGCGGGTGGCCGGCGCGTGCGGCAGTTTGGCGTTGCCGAGGATCACCGCGGCCAGATAGACGGCGAGGAAGCCGGAGCCGTGCGCCAGCGCGCCGGCCGCGTACGCGGAGACGGCGATGGCCATGACGGCGATCGGGTAGAGGCCGGAGGCGGGCAGCGCCACATGCCGCATGCCGTACGCGCCGAGCCACCCGATGGCCAGTCCGATGGCGGCGCCGATCGCCAGCTCCAGGGCGATGGTGCCGAGCAGGACGTACCAGTGGTCGACCGGTCCCGCGGTGGAGAAGGCGACGACGAGGATGACCACGGGGGCGTCGTTGAAGCCGGACTCGGCTTCCAGGACACCTGTCAGACGGGCCGGGAGCGGAACGTTGCGCAGCACGGAGAAGACGGCCGCGGCGTCCGTCGAGGAGACCACGGCGCCGATCAGCAGCGACTGGCGCCAGTCAATTCCGGCCAGATAGTGCGCTCCGGCCGCGGTGACCCCCACGCTCACCGCGACGCCGACCGTCGAGAGCGCCGCCGCTTGGGGCAGCGCCGGTTTGATCTCTTTCCACTTGGTGCCCAGGCCGCCCTCGGCGAGGATCACGACCAGTGCGGCATAGCCGAGGAGTTGGGTCAGCTCGGCGTTGTCGAAGACGACGCCGCCGAGGCCGTCCTGCCCTATGGCGACGCCTATCCCCAGGTAGATGAGCAGGCTGGGGAGCCCGCTGCGCGAGGAGACCCGTACCGCGGCCACCGCGATGAGCAGTACGAGAGAGCAGATCAGCAGGAGTTCGTTGAGGTGGTCGACAGTCAGGGAGCTGGTCCTTCCTCGCACAGGTCCGGGCGGGGGCTTTTGGGCGGTCTTTCCTTACCGTATCTAGTTACTGAGACTAACAATTTACCATTGCTTGAAAGTTGGATGTGCTGGTGGTGACTCCGCGTAGGGGTCGCCGAACCCGTGCGCCTATGGTTGCTCCAGCACTCCCACCCTGCCCCTCGAAGGACAGAGATGCCCGCCAACAAGTCCGGCCCAGTCCCCAGGAAGAAGAAGGGGCGGCGCGGCCGCCTCGTCGCGATCGCGGTCGTGCTGCTGCTCGTGGCGGGCATCGGCTTCGGCGCGTTCTGGGGAGTCAGTACCGTACGCGCCTCCTTCCCGCAGACCACCGGCTCGCTCAAACTCCCGGGCCTGACCAATCCGGTGGATGTGGTGCGCGACGCCAACGGCATCCCGCAGGTCTACGCCGACACCGACGAGGACCTCTTCCGCGCCCAGGGGTACGTACAGGCCCAGGACCGCTTCTGGGAGATGGACGTCCGGCGCCATATGACCGCCGGCCGGCTCTCGGAGATGTTCGGCAAGAGCCAGGTCAAGACCGACTCCTTCCTGCGCACCCTCGGCTGGCACCGCGTGGCGCAGCAGGAGTACGACACCAAGCTGGCCCCCAGCACCAAGAAGTACCTCAAGGCCTACTCCGCCGGTGTCAACGCCTACCTCAAGGACCACGAGGGCTCGGCGCTGTCCCTGGAGTACGCGGCGCTGGACTTCGAGAACGACTACAAGCCGGAGAAGTGGACGCCGGTCGACTCGGTGGCCTGGCTCAAGGCGATGGCCTGGGACCTGCGCGGCAACATGCAGGAGGAGATCGACCGCTCCCTGATGACCAGCCGCTTCACCCCGGAGCAGATCGCCCAGCTCTACCCGGCGTACCCGTACAAGCGGAACAAGCCGATCGTCGACGGCGGCGCGGTCGACCCGGCCGGCAAGCAGTTCACGCCCAAGGGCTCGGCCAACTCCGCCCCCGCCGGCACCGGCACTGCCGTCGGCGGCCTGCAGACGCAGCTGGCCTCGCTGTCCAAGACCCTCGAAGAGGTCCCGGCGCTGCTCGGCCCCAACGGCAACGGCATCGGCTCCAACTCCTGGGTCGTCTCCGGCGCGCACACCACCACCGGCAAGCCGCTGCTCGCCAACGATCCGCACCTGGCACCGCAGATGCCCTCGCTCTGGTACCAGATGGGCCTGCACTGCCGTACCGCCGGCCCCAAGTGCAACTACGACGTCTCCGGTTTCACCTTCTCCGGCATGCCCGGCGTCGTCATCGGTCACAACCAGAACGTCTCCTGGGGCCTGACCAACCTCGGCGCCGACGTCACCGACCTGTACCTGGAGAAGATCAACGCCGACGGGTACCTCTCCGACGGCCGGCAGCAGCCCTTCCTCACGCGCAAGGAGACCATCAAGGTCGCCGGCGGTGAGAGCCACGAGATCACCGTCCGCTCCACCAGGAACGGGCCGATCGTCTCCGACCGCGACGACGAACTCGGCAAGGTCGGCAAGGACGCGCCCGTGGGCAACGCCGCCCCGGACCGCGGCGACGGCTACGCCGTATCCCTGCGCTGGACCGCGCTGGACCCCGGCAACTCCATGGACGCCGTCTTCGAGCTCGACCGCGCCAAGGACTGGAGCAGCTTCCGCAAGGCCGCCGAGCACTTCGAGGTGCCCTCGCAGAACCTGATCTACGCCGACACCAAGGGCAACATCGGCTATCAGATGCCCGGCCGGATCCCGGTCCGCGGCAAGGGCGACGGCCACTTCGACGGCACCTACCCGGCGCCCGGCTGGGACCCGAAGTTCCAGTGGAAGGGCTACATCCCGAACAAGGCGCTGCCCTACGAGTACAACCCGCAGCGCGGCTACATCGTCACCGCCAACCAGGCCGTCGTCGACGAGAAGTACCCCTACCTGATCACCAAGGACTGGGGCTACGGCTCCCGCAGCCAGCGGATCAACGACCTGATCCAGTCCAAGATCAAGGACGGCGGCAAGGTCTCCACCGACGACATGCAGACCTTCCAGAAGGACAACAGCAGCGAGATCGCCCGGCTGCTGACGCCCTACCTGACGAAGATCGACATCAAGGACAAGTACGTCCGCGACGCCCAGCAGCTGCTGGAGGGCTGGGACTTCACCCAGGAGCCCGACTCCGCCGCGGCCGCCTACTTCAACGCCGTCTGGCGCAACACCCTCAAGCTCGCCTTCGGCAACAAGATGCCCAAGGAGCTGCGGGTCGAGGGCCAGTGCCTGACCGTCCGCCCGGCCGACGAGACCGGCCCCGTCGACGAGAACGACACCTACGTCCGCGAATGCGGTGAGCGGGACGGCGACACCGCCCAGCCCGACGGCGGCGACCGCTGGTACGAGGTCGTGCGGGGCATCCTCGACGACCCCGACAACGCCTGGTGGAAGACCGAGGACCGGCCCGGGCGCCCCGGCGACAAGAACCGCGACCAGCTCCTCGCGCACGCCATGCAGGACGCGCGCTACGAGCTGACCTCCAAGCTGGGCAAGAACATCGACAACTGGAGCTGGGGCCGACTGCACCAGCTGTTCCTGAAGAACCAGACCCTGGGCACCGACGGCCCCGGCATGCTGCAGGGCCTGTTCAACCGCGGCCCCTGGAACCTCGGCGGCGGCGAGGCCGCGGTCGACGCCACCGGCTGGAACGCCGCCGGCGGCTACAAGGTCACCTGGGTCCCGTCGATGCGGATGGTGGTCAACCTCGCCGACCTCGACAAGTCCCGCTGGATCAACCTCACCGGCGCCTCCGGGCACGCCTACGACACCCACTACTACGACCAGACCGACAAGTGGGCCAAGGGCGAGCTGCTGCCCTGGGCGTTCAGCGAAGCGGCCGTGAAGAAGGCGGAGAAGGACACGCTGACGCTGTCGCCGTAGCGGCGCCGCCGCCCTCAGCGCAGACGGGCGGGCCGGAGATCTTCACGGAGATCTTCCGGCCCGCCCGTCGGCGTTCCGCGCCCGGCGCGGCGCCTGCGTCCGCGGTCCGCGCGCAGGCGCCGCTCAGTGCCGGAACCGGTGCACCGCCGACGGCGTCACCGCGGCATGCACATGCCGGTCGTGCGGCTCGGCCGGCACCTCGGCCAGCACCTCGGTGTCGTAGAGCAGCACCACCAGCGACGCCCGCGCACCGGCCCGCTCCAGCCGCGCCAGCACACGGTCGTAGGAGCCGCCGCCGCGCCCCAGCCGCAGCCCCTGCCGGTCCACCGCCAGGCCCGGCAGCAGCACCACGTCTGCCTGGGTGACGGCCTTGGGGGTCAGCCGCTCGCCGTCCGGCTCCAGCAGCCCCCAGCCGGCCGGCGCCAGGTGCTCGGCGCCCTCGTAGAGCGCCCAGTCCAGATCGTTGTCCGGGAGGAGTACGGGCAGCAGCACCCGCACACCGGCCGCCCGCAGCCGGTCCAGCAGGGCCCGGGTGGAGGGCTCGCCCCCTATCGACACATATGCGGCGACCGTCGGCGGGGTGCCGGGCCGCGGAGCGCCCGCGGCCGGGGCGGCATGGCGGGCCAACTCGTCCAGCTCCAGCGTCCGTCGGGCCAGCGCCTCGCCCGCCGCCGCGACGACATCCGGCGGCAACGATCTCCTCACCTCCAGGAGATCGCGCCGCAACCTGCGCTTTCTATCGTGATTGATACTCACTGTGCGCCCTTGCTCCCGCTCTCATTGGCTATTCACCACTCCCTCATCATCGTTCCGATAGCGCCGGTTATGGTGTCGCGCATGACCCCATCGCACACACGGATCAGCAAGGCTGTCATCCCAGCAGCCGGCCTCGGCACCAGGTTTCTCCCCGCTACGAAGGCCACACCCAAGGAGATGCTCCCGGTCGTCGACAAGCCCGCCATCCAGTACGTGGTGGAGGAGGCGGCCGCCGCCGGGCTCTCCGACGTCCTGATGGTGACCGGCCGCAACAAGCGCCCCCTCGAGGACCACTTCGACCGCAACTACGAGCTCGAAGAGGCCCTGCACCGCAAGGGCGACGCGTCCCGCCTCGCCAAGGTGCAGGAATCCAGCGACCTGGCGACCATGCACTACGTACGCCAGGGCGACCCCAAGGGCCTGGGCCACGCCGTGCTGTGCGCGGCGCCCCACGTGGGCGACCAGCCCTTCGCGGTCCTCCTCGGCGACGACCTGATCGACCCCCGCGACCCGCTGCTGGCGCGCATGGTCGAGGTGCAGGAGAAGCACGGCGGCTCCGTCATCGCCCTCATGGAGGTCGACCCGGCGAACATCCACCTCTACGGCTGCGCGGCCGCCGCCCCCACCGGCGACGACGACGTGGTGACCGTCTCCGACCTGGTCGAGAAGCCCGACCCGGCCGACGCCCCCAGCAACCTCGCCATCATCGGCCGCTACGTCCTCGACCCGGCCGTCTTCGAGGTGCTGCGCAAGACCGACCCGGGCCGCGGCGGCGAGATCCAGCTCACCGACGCCCTCCAGGCGCTGGCCGCCGACCCCTCCCTGGGCGGGCCCGTGCACGGCGTGGTCTTCAAGGGCCGGCGCTATGACACCGGCGACCGTGGCGACTATCTGCGTGCCATTGTCAGACTGGCATGCGAACGTGAGGACCTGGGCCCGGACTTCCGGACCTGGCTGCGCAGTTACGTCACCGAGGAGATGTAGGACGTTGAACAACGCCACCGGCCGGACCAGCCACCAGGACCGTGTCTGGTCGGTGGCCGAGCATCTCGACGACGTCCTCGCCGCGATCGAACCGCTGGACCCGATCGAGCTGCCGCTCCTGGACGCCCAGGGCTGCGTCCTGGTCGACGACATCGCGGTCTCCGTCGCCCTGCCGCCCTTCGACAACAGCTCCATGGACGGCTATGCGGTCCGCGCCGCCGACGTGGCCGGCGCCACGGAAGCCGCCCCGGCCGTCCTGACCGTGATCGGCGACGTCGCGGCGGGCAGCGGCGAGCTGCCGCGGATCGGCCCCGGCCAGGCCGCCCGGATCATGACCGGCGCCCCCGTACCGCCCGGCGCCGAGGCCGTCGTCCCCGTCGAGTGGACCGACGGCGGTACGGGCGAGGGGCCGGCCGACACGATGCGCGCCCACAGCGCCGCGCCCGAGGGCGCCGCCGGCCAGGTCCGCGTCCACCGCCCGGCCGCCGCCGGCGCCCACATCCGCGCCCGCGGCAGCGACGTCACCGAAGGCGAGCCGGCCCTCGCCGCGGGCACGGTCCTCGGCCCCTCGCAGATCGGCCTGCTCGCCGCCCTCGGCCGCGGCACGGTCCGGGTCCGCCCCCGCCCCCGGGTGGTGGTGATGTCGACCGGCAGCGAACTGGTCCAGCCCGGCGAGGCGTTGGGGCCCGGCCAGATCCATGACTCCAACAGCTTCCAGCTCACCGCCGCCGCCCGCGCCGCCGGTGCGGTCGCCTACCGCGTGGGCGCCGTCGCCGACGACGCCGAGACCCTCCGCGCCACGCTGGAGGACCAGCTCGTCCGGGCCGACCTCCTCGTCACCAGCGGCGGCGTCAGCGTCGGCGCGTACGACGTGGTCAAGGAGACGCTGGCCGCCGAGGGCCAGGTCGAGTTCCGCAGGCTCGCCATGCAGCCCGGCAAGCCCCAGGGCTTCGGCCGCATCGGCCCCGACCGCACCCCGCTGCTCGCCCTGCCCGGCAACCCCGTCAGCGCCTACGTCTCCTTCGAGCTGTTCGTCCGCCCCGCCATCCGCGCCCTGATGGGCCTGCCGGACGTCCAGCGCCCCACCACCCCCGCCCGCTGCACCGACGCCATCGCCTCCTCGCCCAAGGGCAAGCGGCAGTTCCTGCGCGGCTGCTACGACGCCGAGGCCGGCACGGTCACCCCGGTCGGCGGCGCCGGCTCCCACCTGATCAAGGCGATGGCGCACGCCGACGCACTGATCGTCGTCCCCGAGGACACCACCGAGGTCCCCGCGGGCGGGACCGTGGAGGTCGTCCCGCTGGGACAGCCCGCCGGGTGACCCCGCGCCGCCGGGGGTACGGTGTCGTCCCACAGGCGGCAGTTTCGACCGGGAGAACGATGAGCAGCGGCCAGCAACACCTCACCCATCTCGACGCGGCGGGCGCGGCGCGGATGGTCGACGTCTCCGCGAAGGACGTCACCGCCCGCACGGCCCGAGCCCGCGGCCGGGTTCTGGTGTCGCCGCAGGTCATCGAGTTGCTGCGGGGTGAGGGCATGCCCAAGGGCGACGCTCTGGCCACCGCACGGATCGCCGGCATCATGGGCGCCAAGCGCACCCCCGAACTGATTCCGCT
This sequence comes from Streptomyces sp. NPDC002446, assembly GCF_053595675.1. Classification (NCBI taxonomy): domain Bacteria; kingdom Bacillati; phylum Actinomycetota; class Actinomycetes; order Kitasatosporales; family Streptomycetaceae; genus Streptomyces; species Streptomyces sp. NPDC002446. The sequence continues at coordinate 28,988 of NZ_JBSFYC010000085.1, forward strand.
CTGCCACCCGCTCGCCGTCTCCGGCGTCAAGGTCGACCTCTCCCTGACCGACGAGGCCGTCGAGATCGCGGCCACGGTCAAGACCACCGACCGCACCGGTGTCGAGATGGAGGCGCTGACCGCCGTCTCCGTCGCGGCCCTCACCGTCGTCGACATGATCAAGGCGGTCGACAAGGCCGCGGTGATCTCCGACATCCGCGTCGAGGAGAAGACCGGCGGCAAGTCCGGCGACTGGAGCCGGTCATGAGACCCGCCCGCGCGCTGGTCGTCACCGCCTCCAACCGGGCCGCGGCCGGCGTCTACGCGGACAAGGGCGGCCCGCTGCTCGCCGAGGGCCTGACCGCCATGGGCTTCGAGGTCGAGGGCCCGGAGGTCGTCCCCGACGGCGATCCGGTCGAGTCCGCTCTGCGCCGGGCCGTCGACTCCGCCCGCTACGCCGTCGTCCTCACCACCGGCGGTACGGGCGTCTCGCCCACCGACCGCACCCCCGAAGCCACCCGCCGGGTCCTCGACTACGAGGTCCCCGGCATCCCCGAGGCGATCCGCGCCGCGGGGCGCGACAAGGTCCCCACCGCCGCCCTCTCCCGCGGACTGGCCGGCGTCGCCGGCACGACCCTGATCGTCAACCTCCCGGGATCGACGGGCGGTGTCCGCGACGGCCTCGCCGTCCTCGCCGAGCTCCTCCCGCACGCCGTCGACCAGATCCGCGGCGGCGACCACCCCACCCCCTCCGGGAGCCCGAGCTGAACGCGCCCTGGCCGGTGGTCCTGACGGACGGTGATGTCACCCTCCGCCCGATAAGGCTGCGCGACCAGAAGGCCTGGCGCGAGGTCAACCGCCGCAACCGCGACTGGCTGCGCCCCTGGGAAGCCACCATCCCGCCGCCCCCGCCCGGCCTGGCCCCGCCGCACCGCCCCACGTACCGTCAGATGGTCCGCCATCTGCGCGCCGAGGCACACGCCGGCCGGATGCTGCCGTTCGTCGTCGAATTCCGCGGACAGCTCGTCGGGCAGCTGACGGTCGCCGGTATCACCTGGGGCTCGATGTGTTCGGGCCATGTCGGCTACTGGGTCGACCAGGAAGTGGCCGGACGTGGCGTGATCCCGACCGCCGTGGCGCTCGCGGTCGACCACTGCTTCCGTGCGGTCGGACTGCACCGCATCGAGGTCTGCATTCGCCCCGAGAACACCCCCAGTCGCCGGGTGGTCGAAAAACTCGGCTTTCGGGAAGAGGGCATCCGCCCCCGCTACCTGCACATCGACGGGGCCTGGCGCGACCACGCGGTATTCGCCCTCACCGCGGAAGAGGTGCCCGAAGGCCTGCTCTACCGCTGGCGCCGGGCGAATCCCAGCAGGCCCGGCACACCCCACAAATAAAATAAGTGTTCGAAAAAAATTCCCGATTGGCCGGATTGGCGTAGGCGCGGATCTCTACCATCACAAAAAAGTTCGAGATATCAGCCAGATCGTGCGACACACCGGCCCAATTGGCGGATAGGCCGCCGCAAACCCCTCTACCGTGTGAGTTGTGAGAAGCAGCGGCCTCATCTACGCAGTCATCGTCGGGGCCTGGGCCGCCTACTTGGTGCCGATGTGGCTCCGTAGACAGGACGAGCTCAACGAGGCCCGTCCCACCGAGCGCTTCAGCACCGCCATCCGGCTGCTGTCCGGACGCGCGGCCATGCAGCGCCGCTACGACAAGGAGCACGGGGAGTACCCCGCCGACGATGCGGGCGAGGAACAGCACCCGGACGCCCTGGCCGACGAGGCCGCCGCCGGGCCCTTCGCCGACCCCGCCGACGAGCCCGAGGCCCTCCACACCCGGGTGCAGCCCGCCCCGCCGCGCCCTTCTCTCTCCGAGCGGGCCAAGCGCGCCAAGGTCCTCGCCCGGCGCCGGCGCACCATCACGGTCCTCTTCCTCGCCTTCACCGTCGGCGCCGTCGTCGCCGCGGTGGGCGGCCTGCCCTTCCTGTGGGCCCCCGCCCTCCCCGCCCTGCTGCTGACCGCCTACATCGTCTACCTGCGCGCCCAGGAGCGCCGCCGCTTCACCTTCACCATGGACCAGCGCAAGGCGGAGGCGGCAGCGCAGCGGCTGCGGGAGGACCGGCGCCGCCCTCGCCAGGCGGCCGAGCAGCCGCCCGCCGACGACCATCCGGCCGACGCCCGCGCTGAGGCCCCCGCCGACGCCGCCCCGGAACCGCCCCGCGCCGCGCCGCCCGCGCACACCGCGGGACGCCGCGCCGTGGTCGAGGAGACCGACCACGCCGAGTGGGTCGACCAGCAGCGCGAACGCGAACGCCCGACCCCGGCCGCCGGCAGCTGGGAGCCCGTCCCGGTCCCGCTGCCCACCTACGTCACCGCCCCGGTCGCCCCCCGCGCCACCAGCCACGTCGACCTGGAGGCCGACGACGCCTGGAGCTCCGCCCGCTCCAGCGCCGCCTCCGACCACCCCCGGCCCGACACCCCGGCCCGCCGCCCCCGCGGCCGTACCCCCCTCTTCGACCAGTACGAGAACGAGGACCGCCCCCGCGCCGCGAACGAGTGACCCACGCCGCACCGGCAAACGGGCGACGGCCCTCCGCTGACCAGCACCGGAAGCGATTTCCGAGCACCGCGACCGAGATGCTAGAGTTTCACTCGTCGCAAGGGCCTGTGGCGCAGCTGGTAGCGCACCTCGTTCGCAACGAGGGGGTCAGGGGTTCGAATCCCCTCAGGTCCACAATGCAACAGACGAGATCCCGCTCGGCCATCAAGGCCGGGCGGGATTTTCGTTGTTTCCGGGGTCTGTTGTGCGGGTCACAGTCCGGCCCGGGGCGGGTGGGCGGGCCGCCCCCGGGGTCAGGTGGTGCTGACGGGGTGCCAGGTGTGGCGGGACGGGTCGGTGGTGTCGGTCTCACGGAGCAGGAGCAGGGAGTGCTGCGGGGGTTGCTGGCGCGGGCCGTGGGCGGGCATGGCTGAGCCGCCGGGGCGCGGCCGGCCGCCGAGCTGGTCGCCGAGCTGCCACATCTGGT